>CAMDQP010000039.1 GCA_945906115.1 Opitutus sp. GAS368 | reverse complement strand
CCGGGAGCGAGGCCACGTTGGGTCTCAGCGAAGCGGAGGCGGACGGTGCCGTCGGCCTGCGGGATGAAGCGGGCGGGCGTGGCTTTGTCGCGGTAACGCACGCGGGCGAGGATGTCCTGTTCGCCGCTGACGGGCTGATTGATCCAGGTGAAGTCACGTGCGATGGCTTCACCGGTGTAGAGCCAGGGCGCGTCCGGCTTGTCAAAAGCGACGTGTAGGGTGTTCGTGGCAAAATCTTTCTTCACGACGACGAAGTATTCGTTCTCGGTGTTGGAGGGCAGTCCGATGCCCTTGCGCTGGCCGATGGTGTAGCGATGCAGGCCGCGATGCTGGCCGATTTCTTTACCGGTGGCGTTCACGACCGGGCCGGGTGAATCCGGGATGTGTCGCTCGAGAAAATCCTGCACGGGAATCTGGCCGAGGAAGCAGATACCTTGGCTGTCCTTGCGTTCGGCGTTCGGCAGCTGCGCGTCCGCCGCGAGTTGGCGGACTTCGGGCTTCAGCAGTTCGCCGATCGGGAAGATCGCCTTCGCGAGCTGTTCTTGGCGGAGCAGCGCGAGGAAGTAGGACTGATCCTTATTCGGGTCGAGGCCTTCGAGTAGGTCGAACGTTCCGTCGGTATTTTCGCGGCGGCGCGCATAGTGGCCCGTCGCGATGACGTCGAACCCGTCCTTGAGTGCCTTACGCAGGAAGACGCCGAACTTCATCTCGCGGTTACAGATGATGTCGGGGTTCGGGGTCAGGCCTTGGCGGTAGCCGTCGACGAGGTACTGCACGACCGTGTCGCGGTAATCCTGGACGAGGTCGAGGATGCGGAAGGGCAGGCCGAGGTGCTCGGCGACGGCCTGGGCGTTACGAACGTCGTCCTCCCAGGGGCACTCGCCGGGGAAGGGAAGGCCTTCCTCGTTCATCCAGGTCCGGAAGTAGGCGGCATGCACCTCGTGCCCTTTCTGCTTGAGCAGAAGGGCCGCCACGGCGCTATCAACGCCGCCGGAGAGGGCTACCAGAACCTTGGACATCGGCTGGCAAGGTAGGGCGGGGAAGGGCGGGGATACAGATTAATTCCAAGGGGTAGGGGCAGGGGTGGGGGTAGGTAATATTGGCCGGTCCCTGTCCCTGCCCCTGTCCATTGTGGCTACCCTACCTTGCTTGCTCTCCCGCCTTGGGCATGTTTTCCTCCGTCCATGCGTTTCGGCATCCTTTTTCTTTTCCTCGGCCTACTTCCTCTCGCGGCTCAAAACGCCCAGCTCGCCGGGATGCAGCAGGACCTCGCCGAGCTGCGTAACGAGGTTGAAAAATTAAAGCTCGAGAATGCCGATCTGCGTTCGGCCCTCAATCGCCAGAAGGCCAGCCAGTCTCCCGCCGCGTCGCAGGGCGAAGCGCTGTCCAAGGCGCGCGCCGAAACGTTAGCCGAAGTGGATCGTCGCTTGAAGCAACAGACCGACGAAGTGAACGCGGCGCTCGCCGAGCTCACTCGCCAAGTTAACGCCGCCCTTGGCAAGACCGGCCCGGCTCCTGCCACGAAGTCCACCAAGGCTCCCAAGGCTACCGCTCAGACTGAAGCCCCCGCCACAACCGAAGAGGCTGCCCCTTCCGACGTCCCTCAGACCGGTATCAAGTATCGCGTCAAATCGGGCGACATGCTCGCCAGGATTGCCCTCCGCAACGGATCAAAGGTCGAATGGATTATGAAAGCGAATAACCTTTCCTCTCCTAACGAACTGAAAGCGGACGTCGATATCTTCATTCCGCAGGCCGAAACACCGGCTCGCTAATCTCTTTCAAACAAGCCCCATGGCCACTCCTCCTAAGAAATCCCTCGGTCGCGGTCTCGGTTCCCTCATCGGCGGTGGCGTGGTCAAGCCCACCACGCCCGCTCCGGTCACCGTTGCGGCCGCTGCTCCCGTCGCGCCGGGTCTCCAGCTACAGGAACTACTGCTCACTTCGATCGTCCCGAATCCCCGCCAACCGCGCCGTGATTTCGACGACGCCCAGGTGAAAGAACTTGCCGACTCCATCCGCTCCGAAGGCCTCCTGCAGCCGATTGTGGTCCGCAAGGTGAAGGACGGCTACGAGCTGATTGCTGGCGAACGCCGTTTCCGGGCGTTCAAGCTGATCGGTCAGAAGACCATCACCGCCCGCATTCTCGAGGCCAGCGACGCTTCCAGTGCCGTGCTCGCGCTCATCGAGAACCTGCAGCGTGCCGACCTCAACGCCATCGACGAGGCCCTGGGCTTCGCTTCGCTCATGCGTGACTTCAGCCTCACGCAGGAAGCCGTCGCCGATCGTCTCGGCAAGCCGCGCGCCAGCATCGCAAACAGCGTCCGTCTCCTGGCCCTCGACAACGAGCTCCAGGCCTACGTACGTAAGGGCCAGCTTTCCGCCGGTCACGCCAAGGCCTTACTCGGTATCGAGAATGTGGCCCATCGCGTGCAGGTCGCCCGTCTCGTGATCGAGAAGGGCCTCTCCGTCCGTGCCACTGAAGCCGAGGTCAAGAAGCTCGCTTCGACTAAGAAGGCCGATCGCAAGCAGACCGTCCAGACTGTCGTGGCCGACGTCCAGAAGCGCCTCGCCTCCCACTTCGCCTCGCCAGTATCGGTCGTCCGCAAGGGCACCAAAGGCAGCATCTCGATTCCTTTCAGTAGCGACGACGAACTCGCCCGCCTGCTCGAGAAGATTGGGATTAAGCTCTGAGGGGGCAAGTGGGCACGGTGACACGGTGACAAGGGGTGATGCGGCGGCATTGCCGCCCCTTAGAAAGGAAGACTTCCGCCTCGCTTGGTGGGGTAACCCCCTTGTCCCCGTGTCACCATGCCAGCGTGTCCCCTGCGCTTTAAGCGCTGAGTTCCGCTGCGCGGAACTCAGTGCTTAAAGTGGCGCATGCCGGTGAAGACCATCGCCATGCCACGCGCGTCGGCGGCGGCGATGACTTCGGCGTCCTTCACGGAGCCTCCTGGCTGGATGGCGCAGGTCGCGCCGGCGTCGGCGGCGGCGAGTAGGCCGTCGGGGAAGGGGAAGAAGGCGTCGGATGCGATGGCGGAGCCGTGCAGTGAGAGCTTAGCTTCGCCAGCCTTCCAGACTGCAATGCGCGACGAGTCGATGCGGGACATCTGGCCGGCGCCCACGCTGAGCGTGCGTTCCTTGCCAGCGTAGACGATCGCGTTGGACTTCACGTGGCGGACGACGCGCCAGCCGAAGAGGAGGGCGGTCATCTCATCGGCCGTCGGGGCGCGCTGGGTGACAATCTTGAAGTCGCGCGGGTTGGCGGGCTTCTGGTCGCGGTCTTGGACGAGCACGCCGCCGATGACGGCGCGGACTTCGCGGAGGGTGTCGGCGCGGAGACCGACCTTGGCGCGCATGAGGCGGAGGTTCTTCTTCTTGCCGAAGATCGCGAGGGCGTCAGCGTCGAATTCCGGCGCGATGATGACTTCGGAAAAAATCTCGGCGATGGCCTCGGCGAGGCCCTTGTCGATGGTGCGATTGGCGACGATGATGCCGCCGAACGGGGCCTGCTTATCGGTCTCGAAGGCCTTGTGCCAGGCTTCGAGGAGGGTGTCGGCCGAAGCCACGCCGCAGGGGTTGGTGTGCTTCAGGATGCAGATCGTCGGGCGCTCGAACTCGCCAATGAGGTAAGTCGCGGCGGTGATATCGAGGATGTTGTTATAGCTGAGCTCCTTGCCCTGGAGCTGTTCGAAGGCTTCGTGGAAGGAACCGTAGAGCGCGGCCTGCTGGTGCGGGTTCTCGCCGTAGCGGAGACGCTGGGCGATGGGCAGGGTCGACGTGAAGCGCGAGGGCAGGCCGAGGACGTTGCCGGCACCAGGCTGAGCTTGGGATTCGAGGTAGTTGGCGATCGCGGCGTCGTAGGCCGAGGTGCGCTGGAAGACCTTGAGCGCGAGTTCGCGGCGGAGTTCGCCGAGGGTCTCAGGGGCTTTCATCGCGGCGAGCACGCGCTCGTAGTCAGCCGGGTCGGTGACGACGGAGACGGAGGCATGGTTCTTTGCGGCGCTGCGTAGCATGGACGGGCCGCCGATATCGATGTTCTCGATGGCGTCCTCGAACGAGCAGTGGGGCTTCGCGACGGTGGCTTCGAACGGATAGAGGTTCACCACGACGAGGTCGATGAGGTCGATGCCGTGCTTCTTGGCTTCGTCGAGGTGCTCCTGCGAATCGCGACGGCAGAGGAGGCCACCATGGACTTTCGGGTGCAGGGTCTTCACGCGGCCTTCCATGATCTCAGGGAAGCCCGTGTGTTCGCTGACGTCGGTCACCGGCAGGCCGGCGTCGCGGAGCATCTTCGAGGTGCCGCCGGTGGAGAGGAGCTTATAGCCGTGTTCCTTGACGAGGGCCTGGGCGAAGGGCAGGAGGCCGGTCTTGTCGCTGACGGAGAGAAGGGCGAGAGGCATGGTGAACGAAAGGGGTAGGGGTAGGGGGAGGGGGTGGGGGGGTCAAGGAAGGAGGGGCGAATGAGGGGGCACGTGGGTACGGTGACACGTGGGCACGGCCGTTATGACTCATCCCTTCCTTATCCTGCTTTTGGCATCTCCCCATGTCCTTGCCAGCATGCCCCCTGGCATCTCTCCACCATTGACCCTTCCGCCCTTTTTCCCTCCCTCCTACCAATGTCCACTGCTCTCCTGTTCTCCGGTCAAGGCGCCCAAGTCGTCGGTATGGGTAAGTCGCTGTACGAAGGGTCGGCCTCCGCCAAGGACCTCTACGACCGTGCCGCCCAGGTGCTGCCGTTTGACCTCCGTCAGGCCTGCTTCGAAGGCCCGGCCGAGCTCCTGACCGAGACCCGGGTCTGCCAGCCGGCCCTCTACGTCCAAGGCTACGCCATCGCCCAGATTCTCAAGGAGCGCGGTAAGCTCAACGACCTCAAAGCCTGCCTGGGCCTTTCCCTCGGCGAATTGACCGCTTACGCCTTTGCCGGCGTCTGGGATTTCGAGACCGGCCTCAAGGTCGTCGCCGAACGCGGCCGCCTGATGCAGCTCGCCTGCGACCAGACCAAGGGCGGCATGGCTGCGGTCATCGGTGGCACCCGCGAAGACATCTTCAAGCTCTGCGCCGCGTTCGATATTGATGCCGCGAACTTCAACTGCCCCGGGCAGGTCGTGATCTCCGGCGATGCCGAGAAGGTCGCTCAGGCCGTCGCCCGCGCCAAGGAGTTCGGTGCCTTCAAACTCGTGAAGCCTCTCGTCGTCGCCGGCGCCTATCACAGCCGCCTGATGGAGCCGGCTCGACAGGCCTTCGAGGCCTTCCTACAGGGCGTCGAATTCAAGCGCCCCCGGGTCACGGTCTACGCGAACACCACCGGCGGCACGCTCGCCGAGCCGGCCGATCTCCGTGCCGCGTTGGTCAAGCAGGTGGTCTCCTCGGTCCTCTGGGAAGACGATTGCAAGGCCGCCGCCGACACCGGCATCGCCCAGTTTTACGAATGTGGACCTGGTGGCGTGTTGGCCGGCATGATGAAGCGCTCCGCGCCCGGGGCTCCGGTGGCTTCGTTGCACGAGTTCGCCGATATTCCGGCCTAAACCCCTTCTGACTGGGGCTAACGCTGGACAAGCGCCCCGTCCGTAGTCCTATTAAGCCCTTTCCCTCTTTACCGTGTCCTTAGACCACATCCGCAACTTCTGCATCATCGCGCACGTCGACCACGGCAAGACGACCCTTTCCGACCGCCTCCTCGAGCACACGAAGACGATCGAGAAACGCCAGATGAAGGAGCAGCTCCTCGACGCAATGGACCTCGAGCGTGAGAAGGGTATCACGATCAAGTGCCACCCGGTGACGATGAATTTCACCGCGCCGGACGGTAAGCAGTACATCCTTAACCTCATTGATACCCCAGGGCACGTCGACTTCGCCTACGAAGTCTCGCGCTCCCTTGCCGCCTGCGAAGGAGCGGTGCTCCTGATTGACGCGTCCCAGGGCGTGGAAGCCCAGACGGTCGCCAACGCCACCCTCGCGATGAACCAGGGACTCGAGATCGTCCCGGTCATCAACAAGGTCGACCTCCCCAGCGCCCGCCCGGAAGAAGCCCGCCGCCAGGTCGAGGACATCCTCACCATCCCCGCTCAGGACGCCGTCCTCGCCTCGGGTAAGTCCGGCATCGGTATCGACGAGATCTTCGCCGCGATCGTCAAGCGCGTCCCGCCGCCCCGCTGGTCCGAATACCCTCAGCACCGCGCGCTGGTCTTCGACTCGCTCTTCGACTCCTACAAGGGCGTCATCAGCTACGTCCGCGTCTTCTCGGGCACCTTCAAGGCCGGCCAGACCATCGAGCTGATGTACAACGGCGTTCGCTCCGTCATCAAGGAAGTCGGGATCTTCTCGCCGAAGATGAAGCCCCAGGACGAACTTGGCCCAGGTTGCGTCGGTTACATCGTCATCAATATCCGTGAAGTCGCGGACGTGAAAGTCGGGGACACCATCACCCTCGCTAGCGATCCCGCCAAGGAGCCCGTCCCAGGTTTCAAGGAGGTGCGCCCGATGGTCTTCAGCGGCATCTACCCGCTCGATACGGCCGATTACGAAAAACTGAAGATCTCGCTCTCCAAGTTGGCGATCAATGATTCCTCGCTGACCTACACCTCCGAGAGTTCGACCGCGCTGGGCTTCGGCTTCCGCTGCGGCTTCCTCGGCCTGCTCCACATGGAGATCGTGCAGGAGCGCCTCCGTCGCGAGTACGACCTCGACATCCTTTCGACCTACCCGTCCGTCGTGTATAAGGTCTATACCACCGATGGGGTGGAGCACATCCTCGACAACCCGGTCGTCATGCCGGATCCGTCCGCCATCGAGCACATCGAAGAGCCGACCATCCGCGCCCATATCCATATCCCGGGTACCTCGATTGGCGACATGTTGACGCTCGTCCAGGAGAAGCGCGGCGTCTGCGAACGCACCGAGACCATCGACGGCGACCGCGTCGTCCTCGTCTGCCTCCTGCCGCTCAACGAAATCCTCGTCGACTTCAATGATCGCATGAAGTCCATCACCCGCGGCTATGGTTCGATGGACTACGAGCTCGGCGAATACGTCACCTCGGATCTCGTGAAGATGGACATCCGCGTGAACGAAGAGCCCGTCGACGCCTTCTCCTCGATTGTGCACGCCAGCAAGGCCGAAGGCCGCGGTCGCAACCTTTGCGAGAGGCTCAAGGAACTCCTCCCGCGCCAGCTCTTCAAGATCGCCATCCAGGCCGCCGTCGGCTCCAAGGTTATCGCCCGCGAGACCATCGGCTCCGTCGGCAAGGACGTGACCGCGAAGTGCTACGGCGGGGATATCTCCCGTAAGCGCAAACTCCTCGACAAGCAGAAGGAGGGCAAGAAGCGCATGAAGCAGATCGGCAAGGTCGACATCCCGCAGGAAGCCTTCATCAAGATCCTCAAGAACGAGGGTTAAGCCCCAATTCGGGCTTTCCCTCGGTGGGGTGGCCGTTAGTTTGGGCGGGTCCTTCCCATGTCCTTCTATTATCGACGCAAGCTCCGCAAGATTGGCAAAGCCTTGCTCGAGGCGTCGGAGAAGATTGAACTCTACCGTGGCGACGTCCTCACGAAGGAGGCCCTCAACGGCCAGCTTGAGTTGGCTGATAAGGTCCGGGCCGCTTCCAAGGACCGGTCGATGGAGCTCACGCAGGTCGAGGTGCTGCTTAATCAGCTGCACGAGGTGCTCGTCCGCAACGGCGGCAAGATCTACCCGCTGACCACCGGCTGCGACTACACCGAGATGGTGGTCATGGCCGCGATCGTGGCCGGTTCGATCCGCAGCTTCTTCCTGCAGCCGTTCAAAATCCCGACGAACTCCATGTGGCCCACGTACAACGGCATGACCGCCGAAGTGCGGGCCGCCGATGAGCCCGTCCCGAGCATGGCGATCCGCCTACTCGAGAAGGTCCAGTGGACCTGGACCTACGTTATTCCGGCCGAAGCGACCGGTGAAGTCGGCATCCCGATCGTGATGCAGCGCTACGGGAACAATCAGGTCGAATACGGCCTACGCTCCCGCCAGCGCACGATTGACGACGGTATTTTCGGCACGGGCATCTGGAAGGGCCCGGCGGACAAGCATGAGATTCAGGTCGGTAACATAATGCAGTCCGTGCTCATGCCGGCCGACTTCGGTTTCGAGACGGTGCTCCTCAGGACATACTTTCCTGAGGAGGCTAAGCTAAAGCTACCCCGCCAGGATCAGGATCGCTGGCGCGTGGTCTTCGCCAAGGCCGCCCGCGACGGGCGCATTAAGAACGGTCCGTTCGGCCCGGTGCTTATGACCGGTAAACAAGCGACGGTCGGCCAGACGATGCTCAACTTCGATATCCTCACGGGCGACATGCTCTTCGTGGACCGCATGTCCTATCACTTCGTGGAGCCGTCCCGCGGCGACACCTTCGTCTTCCGGACGAACAACATCCGTGGCCTCGATGATCAGTACGGTCAGCCTTCGCAGAACTACTACGTCAAGCGTCTTGCTGGTGTTCCTGGTCAGAAGCTCCGCGTGGGCGAGAAGGGTGAACTCTTTGTCGACGGCAAGGTCGTCACCTCGCCCGAGCCGATGGCCCTCAACAGCCAGCGCGCGATGGACAAGGGCTACTACGGCTACC
>CAMDQP010000038.1 GCA_945906115.1 Opitutus sp. GAS368 | reverse complement strand
TCGAAGCAGTTGACCGACTCCAGCGCGAACTCCTTGCCGGCGGCCTTGACGGCGCCTTGGCGGACGCGGCTTTCGACTTCCGCGGCGGCGACATCGAGCGGGACGATGACCGCGACGTCCTTCGTGACGGGCGGGAAGGATGAGAAGGCTTCGAAGCGCGGGATCTTGCGGGCTTCAGCGAAGGCCGAGCGCGGGAAGCAGACTTCGCCGGCGATGACCGAGCTCTTCAAGCCGAGCGAACGCGTCCAGCGGAGGTCGAGGACGCCGCAGGCGCCTTCCGCGGCACGGCCACGGTCGACGAGGGCGGCGGCATGGTCAGCCTGCCAGAGACCGCCCGTGGCGGCGGCGAACGAAAGGCGGACTGAAGCGACGCCGGCGAGCGCGGCGGCATCCTGCAGGAGGCGCTTGGCGCGGAGGGCGTCGAACGCCTCACGGGACTTCCAAGATCGCGTTACTGGTTCGGAGGCGATCGCGAAGGCCACGGAAATGAATTCGCGCACCGTACCATCGGCCTGCGGACGGAAGACCGTGCCGACTTCGAAGAGACCGTGCGGGTCGGCGTGGACCGAGAGATTGAGCGCGAGCGCACCGGCAAGGCCGGGGACGAGCGAAGCCCGCAGGTGCGTCTGTTCGGCGGTCAGCGGATTATCCATCGCGACCAAGGCGGCCTTATCGGCGCCCAGCGTGCGTTCGAGTTCCGCGGCGTCGCGGAGCGAGTAGTGGCAACACTCCGTGAAGCCAGCGCCCACGAGGCGGGCGGAGACTTCGCGGGTGAAGACGGAGGTCAGCGCATCTTCGTCGCCCGGGAGCGGGGCGATCGGACGGCCGGCGGGCACCTTATCGGTACCATGGATGCGGATGAATTCTTCAACCAGGTCGATCGGACGGGTCACGTCGGAGCGGAACGAAGGCACCAGCACCGTGAAACCCGAGGCGGAAGCCTTCACCGTGAAACCCAAGCGAGCGAAGGCCGCATTGACGTCGGCATCCGCGATCGGCGTGCCGAGTTTCGCGGCAACGAAGCCAGCAGGGAGTTCGATGGTCACGTCAGCGCGCGGCGGCTGGCCGACCGCAACGGCGGGACCGGATACCTGGGCACCAGCGAGCTCGATGAGGAGGTCCGTGGCGAGGCGCGAGGCGAGCTCGACGCCGGCCGGATCCACGTCACGCGCGAAGCGATGGGAAGAATCGGTCGACACGCCGATGCGGCGGGCGACGCGGCGGATTTCGCCGGGGCGGAACCACGCGGATTCGAGGAGGATTTCGGTCGTCGAATCGGTCACACCGGAATCGACGCCACCCATCACGCCAGCGACGACGAGCGGGCGCTGGGCGTCGGCGATGACGCAGACGCCGGTCTCGAGCTTCACCTTCTTGCCGTCGAGCAGGACGATCTCTTCGCCTTCGCGAGCTGGGCGGGCTTCGATGCCTTCGGAGACCTTCTTCGCGTCGAACGCGTGGAGCGGCTGGCCCAGTTCGAGCAGCACCCAATTTGTGATATCGACCACATTGTTGATCGGACGGAGGCCGGCGGCCTCGAGGTCGCGGCGGAGCCATGCCGGGCTCGGACCGACCTTCACGTTCTTCAGCGTGCGGAGCGTGTAGTAAGGGCAGAACTCCGAGGACGAGCGGACGAACTTCACCGCATCGGCGGCGGACGGGGCGGCGGCGAAGCCGGCGGCCGTCTTCACCGTGAGCGGCTTAAGCGTCAGGCCCAGCGCGGCGGCAAGATCGCGGGCGACGCCACGGATGCCGAGGCAATCACCGCGGTTCGGCGTGACTGAGATCTCGAGCACCGTGTCCGGCGCGCCGAAAAGGGAATTGAGCGGTGCGCCCAGGGTAGGCTGGCGCGGCGTCAGAATGAGCAGACCGTCCTCGCCCTTGCCGAGGCCGAGTTCTTCGGAGGAGCACATCATACCTGCCGAGTCGACGTCGCGGAGTTTCGAAACCGAGATCGTGAAACCGCTCGGCATCACCGTGCCTGGGAGAGCGACCGGGACCCGGTCACCCGCCTTGAAGTTCTTCGCACCGCAGACGATCTGACGGATTGCGCCATCGCCCACGTCGACCTGGCAGACACTGAGACGATCGGCCTTCGGGTGTTTATCGAAGGACTTGATCTCGCCGACCACCACGAGGGGCAGAGGCGCGAGGCCGAAGGTCGTGACCGACTCCACCTCGAGCCCGAGCATCGGGAGGGCTTCCGCGACGCGTTCGGCGGTGATGCCGGCGAGGTCGAGGTGACGGGAGAGGGCTTGGAAAGAGACTTTCATGGCTTAGGCGAACTGGCGCAGGAAGCGCGTATCGTTGTTATAAAAGTGGCGAATGTCGTCGATGCCGTGGACCAGCATCGTGATGCGTTCGAGGCCGAGGCCGAAGGCGAGGCCCGACCATTCCTTTGGGTCGAGGCCGCAGAGCTCGAGCACCTTCGGGTCGACGAGACCGCAGCCCATGATTTCCAGCCAGCGGTTGGAGAGGCGGCCCAGATTAGGCGAGCGGAGGTCCATCTCAAAGGACGGTTCCGTGAAAGGGAAGAACGACGGGCGCAGGCGGATTTCGGCGTCGGCGCCGAAGGTTTCCTTCACGAAGAAGTCGAGCACGCCGCGGAGATCGGCGAGCGTCACGTTGCGGTCGATCCAAAGCCCTTCAACCTGGTGGAAGTTGGCGGAGTGCGTCGCATCGACCGCGTCGCGGCGGAAGCAGCGACCTGGGGCGACGATGCGGAACGGCGGCCTGCGCGAGAGCATCGTGCGGACCTGTACGCTGGACGTGTGTGTGCGGAGGAGGATCGCTTCGTCGGCCTTACGGGGCGCATCGGCGGAGCGAAACGCCTTCGGCATGTAGAGCGTGTCCTGCATGTCGCGGGCCGGGTGATCGGCGGGAGTATTGAGGGCGTCGAAGCAATGCCACTCCGTCTCGACCTCGGGACCGTCGGCGACGACGAAGCCCAGCTTGCGAAAGGACGCGAGGATACGTTCGCGGGTGCGGGAGAGCGGATGGAGCGAGCCCGCAGGAGCGTCGGGGCTCGCGAGGGTCGGGTCGACGGACGCGCCGAGGGCGGCGGCGATCTCCGCGTTCTCGACCTTAACGAGGAGCACCGCGAGGAGTTCCTCGACGGACTTCTTCGCCTCGTTGATGAGCTTACCCACGACCGGGCGTTCTTCCTTCGACAGGGTGGCCATCCCCTTCATCACCTGGGTCAGGGAGCCATTGGGGCCGACGACGCGCGCCTTGAAGGCTTCGAGCTCGGCGCGGGTGGCGACGGCGGAGGCTTCCTGGGTGGCGGCGGCGACGAGTTGGGCGAGCTGCGGCTGCATAGGTTGATTTGTGCGTTGGAGGGGATAATCGGCAAGCGAAAGCACCGTAAAACAAAGAAGCCCCGGAGGGCCGGGGCTTCGTGAAGGGACGTGGAAGTCGTCTTAGACGAGCGCGGCCTGGGCCTTCTTGACGATCGCTTCGAAAGCAGGGGCGTCATGGATGGCCAGTTCGCTCAGATTCTTACGGTCCATCGTGATGTTGGCCTTTTTCAGACCAGAGATCAGACGGCTGTAGGAAATGCCGAGGGGACGGCAGGCGGCGTTGAGACGCACGATCCAAAGCTGACGGAACGTCGACTTGTTCTTGCGGCGGTCGCGATAAGCGAACTTCTGCGCGCGCTGAACGGCCTCGAGGGCGTAGACGTACAGACGGGATTTGTTTCCGAAGTAGCCCTTAGCGGCTTTAATTGCGCGCTTCTTTCGGGCCTTGGTGGCCGGGCCATTGGTTGCTCTAGGCATGTTGGTATTTGGTTTTGGTTTTGGTTAGATGGCCTCGGGGTCGCCTTAATGAACACCCGTTCGGCCAAAAAGTGGGTCGCCGGCTTAAGCGAAAGGCATGCTGGCCAGCATCTTCTTCTCGAAGCCGGAGTCGACGCGCTTGGACTTGTTAGCGCGACGACGCTGCTTGCGGGACTTGGAGCTCAACAGGTGGCGACCGTTAGGGGAACGGCGCATCACTTTGCCGGTACCGGTCACTTTGAAGCGCTTAGAGACTGACTTGCGGGTCTTTTGCATGGCGGAAAGGGTCGGAACAAAGGGCGTCCGGGGGGACTTGTAAAGGGGAAAGGGCCGGGGGAGCGGAGATGGACTCACTTTCTGGCGGGCGTCGGATCGGGCGAGCCGTTTGACAATCCGGACCAAGCCCGCTCCCCTACCCTGTAACCAAACCTAAAAACCATGCTTTCCCTAGGAAAAAAGCCCAAGCTCACCTTTAAAGTAGATGCCCTAGTGGACGGTAAGCCCGTCCATGGCCCGTTTGCTGACCTCTTTGACGGTCCGACCATCGTTTCCGTTTACATGCGCAACAACACGTCCGCCTGTGATAAACAGGCCGCCGAGATGGACAAAAATCAGAAAGTCATTGTCAAACAAGGGTTTAGGCTGATTGCTGTCTCCCGGGATAACTGCGCCTCCCATACCAAGTACGCCGCCAAGCACGGGTACAAGTTCACCCTGGTCTCGGATCCCGAAGATCAGTTCTCCAAGGCCTTGGATGCCATCGTCGAAAAGTCCATGTATGGGAAGAAGTACCTCGGGCCACTCCGGGCCGCCTACCTTTTCAACGGCGACGGCAAACTCGTCGGCATCGTCCCCAAGGTCGAGGCCGCCGAGCACGGCAAGCAACTCCTGGAAGCGATCGCGGCGGCGAAGTAAGCC
The DNA here is from genome assembly GCA_945906115.1 of Opitutus sp. GAS368. Classification (GTDB taxonomy): domain Bacteria; phylum Verrucomicrobiota; class Verrucomicrobiia; order Opitutales; family UBA953; genus UBA953. Next base: position 3,991 of record CAMDQP010000038.1, on the reverse strand, counting down.
GACGGCGCAGGCAGTGCGGCGTTGATAATCGGTGCTTGAACCATCAGCGACAAACGGGGAGTTTATCAGTCAGACACCTCCGCAGTACCTAATGCCTTCGCCCTATCGTCCTAAAAGTCCCCGCCCGAAGAACAACGCGGGCCAGAATCGCGGCAACTTCCGCAAAGAAGACAAAGGTCCGAAGCGTAACGACCGCATCCGTGCGACCGAAGTGCGCGTCATCTCTCCCAAGGGCGAGATGATGGGCGTCATGCCCACGCAGCAGGCGCTCGACCTCGCCCGAGAATTCGGCGTCGACCTCATCGAAATCGCCGCGACCGCCGTTCCGCCCGTCTGCAAACTTCAGGAATACGGCAAATACCTCTACGAAGAAGCCAAGAAGAATAAGCACCAGAAGACCGCGACCAAAGTTAAGGAGATCAAACTGCGCCCGCGCATCGACGTGCATGACCTCTTCATCAAGGTCCGCCGCGCCGAGAACTTCCTTTTCCACGGCCACAAAATCAAGCTGTTGCTCCAGTATCGTTACCGCGAGCTCGAGCATCCGGAGATTGGTATCGCCACCATCACTAAGGCCATCGAAGCGCTCTCGCACATCAGCACGCGCGACAACGAACCCAAGCGGAGCGGCCGCGCGATCGTCGTCGGCCTCACGCCCGTCCAGCAGAACAAGCGCAAGCTCGTGCACAACGAGACCCCGGGCGAAGAAGACAGCGAGGACGACTCCTCGGTAGACAACGGCGAGAACGACGCCGAATAAGAACGTGCGCCGCTTCGCAGCGATACTTCTGCTGCTTGGCGTCGGCGCGATGCTATCGGCGGCCTCGACTGATTATTACCTCGGCGAGTCGGTGCGCCAACTCGGCCTGCGCGACGCCTCGCGCCAGGCGAGCGATGGCCGCAGCTCCGAACGTTACCTCTCGCGCGGCGGCATCTCCCTCTACGCGGAATACAGCAAGGACTTCGTCCTCATCGATGGCGTGAAGGTATTGCTCGACGACGCGATCGGCTCGCAGCGCGGCCACCTCACCGTCTCCAAGCGGGATTACGACAAGGTCTTCGTGCCACTGTTCTGGGACCTACCCAAGGACCCAGTCCGACGCATTCTCATCGACCCCGGTCATGGCGGCAAGGACACCGGCAAGGTCAGCGGTGCATTTAAGTACACTGAGAAGGTAGCTACGCTCGACACCGCTGCTCGCCTGAAGATCCTACTTGAAAAGCAGGGCTTCGAGGTCGAGTTCACCCGCACCAAGGACGTCTTCCTGGACCTCGATGATCGCGCCGCCATGGCCACGTCCCTCAAGGCCGACCTCTTCATCAGTCTACACTATAACGCCGGGCCCACCGGGGACACCACTGCCGACGGTATCGAGACCTACTGCCTCACCCCAGCTGGCCAGCGGTCGACCAATGCCGGCAAGGCCAAGTCGACCACCAGCGCCGAACCCGGGAACCGGTTTGACACAGCCAATATGGCGCTCGCCTGGGGCATCCAGCGGCGCTTGGTGAAGAGCACTGGTGCCGACGATCGCGGCGTCCGACGCGCCCGCTTCGCCGTCCTGCGCACCCTGTCCTGCCCGGGCGTCCTTATCGAAGGCGGATTTATGTCGAGCCGCAAGGAAGCTGCCCTGATCGCCGACGCGGCCTATCGCCAGAAGATCGCCGAGGCCGTGGCGGCCGGTATCGTGGATTACGTGGTCCGGGCTCGTCCGGCCGCAAAATAAGCCAAGGCGGGCGGATTGGCCGTCTTTTCCCCAAAATCCGCTTGCCAACTGGTCTGGCGGACGGTTCGTTAGACCTTCCCATCGGCCTGCTGGCATGTGTCAGCGGACCCTCCGAAGGGAAACCAAAAAACCAACCAAACCCTGGAAACGTCCTCCGCGACGGCCAGGACAAACAGTCAAAACAACATGAGCCTAATGGAAAAACTGCTCGCCGAGTCCAATTTCGGCGCGCTCAAGCAACACTCCGTGATCAACGCCACGGTCACCGAAATCCGCGAAGACAAGTTCGTCGTCGTCGATATCAACGGCAAGTCCGAGGGTTTCATCCCCCAGGGCGAATTCCCCGACATGGCCGAAGTTCAGGTCGGCATGCAGCTCGAGGTCTACCTCGAGAATCTTGAGAACAAGGACGGCACCCCGACCGTCTCCTACGATCGCGCCCTCCAGATCCGGAAGTGGGAAAGCATCGAAGCCAATTGCCAGGAAGGCTCCATCGTCCAGGGCCGCGTCAAGTCCATCGTCAAGGGAGGCCTCATTGTCTCCGTCGGCGTCGACGCATTCATGCCTTCCTCCCAGATTGACGTCAATCCCCCCAAGAACCTCGAACAGTTCGTGGGCCAGACCTTCGACTTCAAGATCATCAAGATCAACAAGGAGAAGAAGAACCTCGTCGTCTCCCGTCGCGAACTCATCGAAGAACAGCGCGGCGAAAGCCGTCGCAAGCTCCTCGAGGAGGTCAAGCCCGGCGTCATCCGTCGCGGTGTCGTCAAGAACATCACCGACTACGGCGCGTTCGTGGACCTCGACGGTCTCGACGGCCTCCTGCACGTCACCGACATGTCCTGGGGCCGCATCGGCCACCCGAGCGAAGTCGTCAAGGTCGGCGAAGAAATCACCGTCATGGTCGTCGAAGTCGATCGCGAGCGCGAACGCGTCTCCCTCGGCCTCAAGCAGACCCAACCCAATCCTTGGGAAGGCATCGAGAAACGCTACCCCGTCGGCCAGAAGGTCCACGGAAAGGTCGTCAACCTCGTCGCCTACGGTGCGTTCGTTGAGATCGAAGGCGGCGTCGAAGGCCTCGTCCACGTCTCCGAGCTCTCCTGGACCAAGCGTGTCCAGAAGCCGTCTGACGTCCTCAAGGTCGGTCAGGAAGTCGACGCGGTCATCCTCAACTTCAACAAGGAAGAACAGAAGATCTCGCTCGGCATCCGCCAGCTCGAAACCAATCCGTGGGAAAAGGTCCGCCACAACTACCCCGTGGGCGCCCGCGTCCGCGGCAAGGTGCGCAACCTCACCAACTACGGTGCGTTCGTCGAACTGGAAGATGGCATCGACGGTATGGTGCACGTGTCCGACATGAGCTGGACCCGCCGCATCAACAATCCGGCTGAAGTCATGAAGAAGGGCGACGACGTGGAAGCCATCGTGCTCGACGTCGATGTCGACCAGCAGCGCATCTCCCTGGGCGTCAAGCAGACCCAGACCGATCCATGGAGCGAAATCGACCGCAAGTACCGCATCGGCGACCTCGTTAACGGCAAGGTCTCCAAGATCGCGAACTTCGGTGCCTTCATCGAACTGTCCGACGAAATCGACGGCCTCGTGCACGTCTCCCAGCTCGCTGAACAGCGCGTTGAGAACGTCAAGGACGTCGTCAAGGTCGGCCAAGACGTCACCGCTCGCGTCATCAAGATCGACAAGGAAGACCGTCGTATCGGTCTCTCGATCAAGGCCGCGAGCTACGACGCCGAACGCCTCCAGGCCGAAATCAGCAGCTACGACCGCATCAAGGGACCGTCCACCGGTGGCGCCCCGGCCCCGTCGGCCGGCGGTTCGTCCTCCTCGGGCAGCGGAGACTTCAACAGTCTCGGCGACCTCCTCGACAAGGCCGGCAACTAAGCTGTCCTTCGCAGGTAACAAACAGACCCCGGGCAACCGGGGCCTTTTTTTGTGCCCAATCCCAGGCACCGCGACTAACTTGACGGCATGGTTCCGTTCCAAGGATACGGCCGGCTGACGCGCAGCACGACGCTCGCGCTGCTGACGGCTGCCGTAATCCTCATAGCGGAGTGGGCGGATCTGCTCCCAGACAAAGCGATGCTGGCCGTGCACACGGGCTGCCAAATCTACGTGTTACTACGCGTGATGCGGGCCCGCGTCTCCCCTGCTTATCTCCTGCTCTGGGGACCGCTGGCCTGGTTCTTCCCACTTTCGACCGCCCTGCTCCACTTCGTCTTCGGCGGACGCAAGCACTCCTCACTCGC
>CAMDQP010000037.1 GCA_945906115.1 Opitutus sp. GAS368 | reverse complement strand
CGGTTGTTATCAGGATGACGGTTACGGTCGTTCATGGGTTCACTTCTTCAATTTGGCTTCAGGCGAGGAGTAATCCTGGCGGAGGGATTGGAGATAGGCGGCCAGGGCGACAGCTCGCCCAGAGGGGACTTCCTGCTTCGCGCCAGTATAGAGGAAAGTGAACTGTCCGTCGTGTTTGATCGCGGTGTGCACGACGGCGAGGTCCTTGGTGCGGGCACCATAGTTGGCGAGGTCCGGACCGATGCGGCGTTCGCCGAGGAGGACCGGCTTCTGCAGGACGTAGTCGCGAGCCACCGAGGCGCGGACGCCATAACCACGGGCGATGTCGCTACCCTGCCCGGCCGGACGGACCTGCTGGGTATGGCAGCTGACGCAACCGAGGGAGACGTAGACCGCGCGTCCCTGGATGGCTAGGCCGGGTTCACGGGACGGGAAGAGCGGGCCACCTTCTTCAGCGGGAGCGGGACCCAGCGGGCCGAGCTGAATCTGGCTGCTGATGACCAGCGTACCGAAGGGGAAAGCAACGGCGAGGAAGATGCCGGCCAGGAGAGAGTTGAGGTTCTTCATGGGGTGTCCGGATTAGTCGTGGCGGCCAGCGGAAGCCGGCGCGGAAGATTTGAGGATCATGCCGAAAGCATTGAGGGCGAAAGCGATGTGCCCGACGAGTAGGAGCACGGCGGAGACGCTGAGCACGGTGTTCCAGGCGGTCGTGGACTTGGCAATCTGCTGGAAGGAAACCGATGCGTCAGCGAGCTGCTTGCCGTTTTCCCAACCACCGACGAGCAAGGCGACAATCGAAGCGACGGCGCCAAGGGCGGTGGACCAGAAGTGCACGTGGACGAGCTTGGCGGAGGGCCAGAGCGAGCCGGTGAGGCGAGGCAGCACGAAGTAGGTGGCACCGAAGAGGACCATCGACGCGAACGCGTAGGTCAGGAGCTGCTCCTGGCCGGCGGCGAAGGACGTGAAGCGGGTCACCGCATTGTAACCACGGAAACTGAAGACCGCGTTGAGGACGCCGAAGACCGTGAAGGAGACGGCGCCGAAGCTCACGAAGCGAAGCGTGGTGTCGTTCCAGGCGCGGGACCAGCCGCCTTCGGACGAAAGCGTGCCGTGGAAGTTGATGGCGGTGATGATCGCCGGGATGATCAGCATCGCGCCGGCCACGACGCCGACGGACTGGAGCCAGAGCGGCACCGGGGCGCCGATGAGGGCGGCCGGACCGGTCCAACCCGCGAAGAGGACGAATGACCAGAAGGCCACCGGGGCGAGATAGTAACCGCTGATGGTGCGATCGAGCACCTTGGGCAGGAAGTAATAGACGGCGGCGAGGGCCGACGCTCCGAACCAGAGCAGGAGAAGATTCGAGACGAACCAGCTATGGGCGATGGCCTGGACGACGCCCGAAGCCGGCTGCCAGAGGATGAGCAGCTGGGCCAGGAGGTAGGTCAGCGGGAAGGCGAACGATGCAGCGACAACGAACCACTGCGAAGCGAAGGTGTGACCCGTAGGGCGACGCGCGAAGGCGACGATCGGCCAGAAGCCGGCGAGCAGGAAGGCGACGGCAAGTACCGGGCCGACTTCGCGCGGGAACTCCAAGAGGCTAAAACCCGTCTGGTTACCAGCGAAGATTAGGACCACGCCGTAAGTGAGAGCGAGATTCCAAAACACGCCACCAAGGGTAGCGAGCCAACCGTTACGGAGCTCAAAACGACCGAGCTGCGAAAGCAGCCAGAGATTAAGAGCAAAGAAGGCGTTAAAGCCCCAGCCATAGACGAACAGGTTGTGCTGAGCGGCGGCGATGTGCCCGTAGGTCAGCATTTCACAGTCGCGAAAAGGGCCGCCGGCGAGCGAGCCCTGCTCCAAGGCGGCGATGACGCCCAGGACCGAAGCCGCGAGCAGCCAGATCACCGCGGAGATGAAGAAGAGAAGGAACGGGCCGCGGAGTTGGCTCTCGGTCCGCGTGAGGCGCGAGTCGCCTTCGGGGGGACGGCCCTGCGGGCGGTCGGAACGATTTTCCTGAGTCATCGGTTAAAGAAAGTGTGGGTATTATTTGAGGCCGAGCTCGGCAGTGGTCCACATCGCCGAACGACCAGCGGTGGCCGCGCGGACGGCCTTCACCTGATCGGCGGAAACCGGGTTGCCCTGGTTACCGAAGCTCTGGCGGACGTACGTGAGGACGTCGGCGATATCGCCGTCGGTGACGCCGACCACGGGAGGCATCATGCTGTTGTAGGTGGTGCCACCAACGGTGATGGGTCCCATCAGGCCTTGGAGGATGAACTTGATCGGCAGTTCAGGGTTGCCGACGACAATGGGTGCGTTGGCAATCGGAGGGAACACGGGCGGCAGGCCCATGCCCGTCGGCTGGTGGCAGGCGATGCAGGTACGCGCGTAGACCGCGAGGCCACGCTTCATCTGCTCATCGGAAGCCTTCACGAAAGGGCCGACATCGGCGGGAGCGGCGGGAGCAGGAGCCGGGGCGGCGGCGGCCTGAATCTTCGCGACGACTTGGTTGTCGGCGGCGATGAGAGCGGCGGCGTCCTTGACGGGAATGCGATAGGTGCCATCAGCGTTGCGACCAGGCTCATTGATGAGGGCGAGGCCCTTCTTGGCGTTGTCGGCGCGGAGTGTCTTCTGGTCCTGACGACGGCCGGCTTCTTCATTCGGGGCCTGGCGGACGGCGAGGTACGCGTAGGCGGTCACGATCAAGGCGGCGGCGATGAAGCAGACGAGGCGCAGCCAAGAGGCGATCTGGTCGGGAAGCAGCGGGCGACTCCCGGAGGAAGGTTGTTCACTCATGATAGTTAATGGACTCGAGGATACGGGGATCGTGGACGGGGATGGTCTCGTGCTTGGCGGCGCCGCGCAGGAAGAGCGCGATGACGATGCCGCCGAAGCCGATGATCGCGGCCAGATCGAGGAGGAGGGAGGAAGTGAGGAACGGCGTGACGACGAAGCCTTCCGGGGTCGACTTGTCGTAGACCTGGCGAGGTAGCGCGTTGAACCAGAGGTCGACGAGTCCGCCGATAAGGATGATCCAAGCGACCGTCAGGAGACGACCGGCGACGATTTTCGTGCGGTAGAACAGTAAGGAAAGGAACGGCAAAAAGAAGAAGCCGAAGATAAGGTACATCGAGACGCTCCACCACTCGCTCTTAAGTCCCGTGGCGGCATCGATTTCACGGATATTATACCAGAAGGTCTCTTCCGGGATGTTCGCGGTGTAGATCAGGAAGTACTGCGAGAAGCTGATGTAGGCCCAGAAGACCGTGAAGGCCAGCATCAGGCAACCCAGCACGTGGCGGTGGGCTTGGTTGAGGAGGCCGTCGAGCCAGCCGCCGTTGGACAGCTTATAGGTGAGGATCACCGTCACCGCGAGGGCCAGGCGGATGGAGAGTGCGAAGAACCAGACGCCATACATGGTCGAGAACCAGTGGTACGAAAGGGCCATCAGGCAGTCGAAGGCGAACATCGTGAGCGCCACGGCTGAGATCGGGATGCCCACGGCGGAGACGGCATGCAGGCGATGCGTGTGACCGGCGGTGCGGTCGGTGTCCTGGGCGAAGGACCAGCGGCGCAGCAGCGTGACGAGCACGCCGAAGACGGCGACGTAGAGGGCGATACGGACCAGGAAGAACTTCTCGTTCAGGAACCAGCTCTTGGCCTGCAGGATTGGGTCATGGCCGACGGTATGACCGCTCGGGAGAACATGGGAGGCGTCCGTCCAATCCCAGAGGGCGTGACGGAAGTCCGTCAGGAAGGCCAACGGGACCACCCCGATGAGCAGGACGACCGGTAGCGCGACGATGAGCAGCTCCCAATTGCGACGGACGAGCGGGGCCCAGCCGGCATCAAAGACGCGGGTGATCATCGTGAGCAGCAGCATACCGATCAGAATCGAGATCCAGAAAAGCGAGCCGACGAGGACGGAAAGGGCTTGGCGGTTTTCGTGGTTCTGCACGCCGATGAAGGCGAAGGACCAGACAACGGCCAAGGCGACGACTCCCAGGACCAGGAATTTCTTCCAGTGGGCGGTCAGGGCGTGAGGCAAAGAGGAGCTCATGGGCGAATTACTTGATTTGGGCCTTCACGGCGGCGGGGACGAGTTCGGGCGGGCAGTTCTGCGAGAGTTGCAAGGCGCGCACGTAGGCCACGACGGCCCAGCGCTCCTCGGGGGAAAGCTTGTCGCCGTATCCCATCATGGTGTTCTTACCGTTGGTGACGACGTCGTAGAGCTGACCGTTCGGATAGGAGCGGATGAGCGACGTCTGGAGGCTGGCGATCGTGACGATGGCGACGTCGCCTTCGATGGCGGAGCGCACCTTCATGATACCGTTGCCGTCAGCGGCGTCGCCGTGACAGACGGCGCAGTAGATCTGGTACTTGGCTTGGCCGAGGGCAAGGACGTCGGCATCAATCGCGTAAGGCTGGGGCTGGCCATTCGTGAGCTTGAGCGACTTCTCCGGGAAGCCAGCGAGGAAGGCGGCCTTGGCATCCTTGCCCGTGACGAAGGCAGGATTGAGGGATTCAGCGCGGCGGAAGTCTTCCGAGAAAACCTTGGTCGGCTCGAGGCCAGTGCCACGAGCGACGGTGCCGGCAACGGGCGGACGCGCGTCGCGGCCATCGGCGAAGAGAGCGTTCTCTCCCTGGGCCTTGTACTTATTTTGGTAGTCCATGTCGTCGAAGACATAGACGGGGGTGTCCTTGGACGTCTTGCCCTGGAAGCCGAGGAAGCTGATCGTGGCGACGACAGCGAGGGCGAGGAATGCGAGATAGCGGCTCATGGGTACGAATTAGTCGCGGATGACGGTAATCTCCTGGCCGCCGAGCGACTGGAGGAAGTTGCGCGACTCATCGAGATGGAACTGCGGGTCACGGGCCTCGAGGACGATCATGAACGTGTCGTCCGACACGCGGGCGAAGTTCGGGAGGTCAAAGAGCGGGTGGTTGTGGCGCGGCAGGCGGTTGAAGATGAACTGGCCGAAGAAGGTGCCGAAGGCAGCGAACAGAATCGTGCACTCATAAATCACCGGGAACGGAAAGATCACGCTCCAATAGGGCTTGCCGCCGACGATCAGCGGGTAGTCGTACGAGTTCATGTACCAGGTGAGGAGGCAGCCGGTGATGAAACCGGTGACGCCGCCCAGCAGGGTCAGGCGCGGGACGGGCGAGCGAGGCAGGCCCATCGCCTGGTCCATGCCGTGGATCGGGAAAGGCGTATGCACATCCCAGTTCTTCCAGCCGGCATCGCGGACCTTCTCGGCGGCGTGAAACACGTCGGAAACCTTGCGGAAAGTGCAGGCCACGCCGTGGATGCGTTCGTTGCGTTCGTTCATGGTCGGAGGGCGTCAGAGATCAGTGGGTGTGGGGGTCGGCCTGCGGCGAGACCATCTTCAACTCAGCCATCGGGAGCAGCGGAAGGAAGCGGATAAACAGGAGGAAGAGCACGGAGAAAAAGCCGAAGGTGCCGAAGAAGGTAAAGATATCGACAATCGTCGGGCTGTAGTAACCCCAGCTGGACGGCAGGTAGTCGTTGGCCAGCGAGGTGCAGGTGATCACGAAGCGTTCGAACCACATACCGACGTTGACGAAGAGGCAGATGATCCAGACGAGGGAATGGTTCTCGCGGACTTTCTTGAACCAGAAGAGCTGCGGGGTGATCACATTACAGGACACCATGATCCAGTAAGCCCACCAGTACTGGCCAAAGGCTCGGTTCACGAAAGCGAACTTTTCGTAGACGTTGCCGGAGTAGGCCGCGATGAAGAACTCGGTGGCGTACGCGTAGCCGACCATCGTGCCAGTGGCCAAGATGATCTTACACATGTTGTCGATGTGGTACTGGTTGATGACGTCATGCAGGCGATAGATCGCGCGCAGGGGGAGCATCAGGGTCAGCACCATCGCGAAGCCGGAGAAGATGGCGCCGGCGACGAAGTAAGGAGGGAAGATGGTCGTGTGCCAGCCGGGGACGTTCGAGACGGCGAAGTCGAACGAGACGATGGTATGCACGGAAAGCACGAGCGGTGTCGAGAGGCCCGCGAGGAGCAGGTAAGCCATCTCGAAGTTAGACCACTGACGGTTGCCGCTGCGCCAGCCCATGGCCAGCAGGCTGTAAAAGGCCTTGCGCCACCAAGTCGTGGCACGGTCGCGGATGACGCCGAGGTCCGGGATCATCCCCATGTACCAGAAAAGCGTGGAGACGGTGAAGTAGGTCGAGACGGCGAAGACGTCCCATTCGAGCGGCGAGCGGAACTGCACCCAGATGCCGTTCTGGTTGGGCAAAGGCAGGAGCCACCAGCCAAACCAGACGCGCCCGACGTGGAAGAGCGGGAAGATACCGGCGCACATGACCGCGAAGATGGTCATGGCCTCGGCCGCGCGATTGATCGAGGTGCGCCACTTCTGGCGCAGGAGACAGAGAATCGCCGAAATCAGCGTGCCCGCGTGGCCGATACCGACCCAGAACACGAAGTTGACGATAGCCCAGCCCCAACCCACGGGCGAACGGAGGCCCCAGGTGCCCGTACCGGTCGAGACGAGGTAGCTGAGACCGATGAAGGTGAACGACGCGACGAAGAGCGCGACGCCGAACATGATCTTCCACCAAAGCGGAGTCTCTTCTTCGACGATGCCGCAGACCTTATCGGTGATCCAGTGGAAGCCGCGGTTATTAAGGATCAGCGGGGAGCGCGGGAGCTCGGCTGGGCGAACCTTATCGAGGATCGCGGGGCGCTCGGAAGAGCTGTCGTGGGCGTGAGCCATGGGACGGGTAGTCGTTTAAGGATTATTTGGCGTGAGGCTCGGCACCGTGGGCGGGCTTTGCGTGAGCATCGCCATGGGCGGGGGCGCCGTGCGAAGCACGGCCGTCCATCTCGAGGCGGGAAAGCGGGACGAGGTTGGCGCCAGGCATGCGGAGGTTGAGGTTACGCAGCTTGGCCTGGTAGGTCGTACGCGGGCGGGTGTTGAGGTAGGTCAGCGCGCCGTAGGAACGGGTCGAGGCCTTAGCCAGGGCGACACGGGACTTCGGATCGGTAATGTCACCGAACTCAATCGCGCCGGCGGGGCAGGCCTGCTGGCAGGCGACCTGGATAGCGCCGTCGCGGACATTAATGTCGGGCGAATTATCGCGGGCACGGACCTTGGCCTGAATCTTGGCTTCCTGAATGCGCTGGACGCAGTAGGTGCACTTTTCCATGACGCCGCGCATACGCACGGAAACGTCAGGGTTCTTCTGCAACTGCGGCAGGTCGGCCGGATCCTTGACGGTCTTCTCGGGCCCGAGGGGACCTTCGTAGTAGTGTCCGTCGACGCGCTTGTTGAAGTCGAGGAAGTTGAAGCGACGGACCTTATACGGACAGTTGTTCGCGCAATAGCGGGTGCCGATGCAACGGTTGTACGCCATGGTATTGAGACCCTGGTCGTCGTGGACGGTGGCGTTGGCGGGGCAGACGGTCTCGCACGGGGCGGTCTCGCAATGCTGGCAGGCGACACCCATGAAGGTGACCTGAGGGTCTTCGGGAATCGCGTTACCGGTGGCGGCGCGACCGTCGAAGAAGTAGCGATCGAGGCGAATCCAGTGCATGTTGCGGCCTTTGAGCACCTGCTGGCGGCCGACGACGGGGATGTTGTTCTCGGACTGGCAGGCCGTCACGCAGGCGTTGCAACCCGTGCACGTGTTGAGGTCAATCGACATACCCCACTGCTGGAGCGCAGGGAACTTGTCTTCGTGGCCCTTCCAGACGGCGACGTTCGGAGCGACGGTATGATTAGGATGTTCGTACGCAGAGTTTCCGCGCGGAGTCGTGATCGCCTTGGCGGCCGGGGCCATGTTGCCGTCCTTGCCGTAGACGGCGGGCGCGTGACCGTCGATGCCGAGCTTGGCGAAATTCTCGTTCTTCTTCAGGTCCTCGACGTTGCCTTCGCGGATGATGTCGCGGCCTTCCATGGACCAATGGTCCTGCATGTTGCACACTGGCACCGTGGCGCCGGTGAGGGTGAGCTTCACGCCCGTACGAACGGAAGGCTCGGAGGCGGAGACGAAAGGATAGGTGTCGAAGCCGTTGCCGGTCACGCGACCGGCGAGACGTTCATCGACGCGTGTGGCGACGCGGCCAGCCACGCGGCGACCGAAGCCAAGCTGGAGTCCGATGGTATAATCCGCCATGCCCGGCATGATGAAGATTGGACCGGTGACGGTCTGGTCGCCGAGGGTCAGCGTGGCGATACGGCAGATGAGACGGCCGTCGACGAGCTGATTGATATTACGGTTGAGGGCGCCGGTGTGCAGGAAGTCGGTTTCGCCACCGATCTTATTGATGAGCGCTTCGGACGGCTCGATGGCGAGCTTGGCGGCGAACTTGGGGCTGACGAGGATGACGTTTTCCCAGACCGTCTTGGACATGGGATCCGGAGCCTCAGCGAGCCAGCCATTGTTGGCGTACTGTCCGTCGCCCGAGTGAACGCTCGGCAGGAGGCGGACTTCCAGGGAGTCGAACGAAAGGGCCGGCGCGGTGAAAGCCTTGATCTGCTCGGCGCCGACGGCGGGCTTAGCGGCGACGAAAGCGGAACCAGCGAGCACGCCTTCCGCCAGCCAGGCAGCGAAGGCTTCATCGGACGCGTTCTTCGACAGCGCGTTGAACGTCTCGCGGACGAGCGCGTGGGCGTCCTTGGCGGAACCGGCGAACGGCGCGAGGACATCGAGCTCGGTGACCGTCGCGAAAAGTGGGTCGATCATCGGCTGCACGGGGACGTAGTCGCCACTGAGGGTGCGACCATCGGACCAGCTTTCGAGGTAATGCGAAGAGGCGAGGAATGTGCCACCCGCAGCCTTCACGGCGGCGGAGGTCTCGTCGAAAGAGGCGCTGTGGTAACCGAGGCGGACGACGTTCTTGGCGGCCTTAATGGCGGCGCTGAAGTCGACGTCAGCTGGAGCATCGTAAGCGGGGTTGCCGCCCAAGATGACAAGGGTCTCGGCCGGCTTGGCGGCGAGAGCGGCAATCGTCAGGGACGAAGGAGCCGGGGCGGCGACGTACTGGACGGCGGCACCGAGGGCCTGGTTCGCAAGGAAGACGGCGCGGTGTGCGTCAGCGGACAGATGGTCGCCAGCGACGATGAGGGCTTCACCCTTGGCCATGACGAGGTCGGCGGCGCATTCGGTCACCCACTTGGCGTCGATATTGATGCCGGAGACCTTGCCCTTGAGGGAGGTAGCGGCAGCGTTGCCGGACTGAGCGAGGACTTCGGCGGCGAAGAG
>CAMDQP010000036.1 GCA_945906115.1 Opitutus sp. GAS368 | reverse complement strand
CGCAGGGCGTTGTCGAGCGAATCGGAGCCGTCATCCCAGGGCATGAGGGCGGTGCCGGCGCCGAACGGATCGGAGAGGCTGTTGCGCATCACGTGCCAGTAGGCCGCGGCGAAGCGCATATGGTCTTTCATCTTCTTCCCGCCGATCTTCTCGTCCGGGTTGTAGTGCTTGAAGGCGAACGGGTTCTTGGACTTCGATCCTTCGAACTCGATGACCGGGACATTAGGGAAGTGCGACATGACTTATAGGAGGGAGGGCTCTGACATTGGAGTCCGCCCCCTTGCTGCCAAGAAAGGAATAGAGGCCGCCTATGAACAGAACGACAGGCAGGGAGTCCGCATACAACTGCGCCTTGCGCCTTCGCGGGACCTGCCTAGGTTGGCGGTATGGAGGTCGTCCACACCATCCCCGAACTGCGCGCCGCGGTAGACCGGGCCCGTCAGGCCGGCAAGGCCATCGGGTTCGTGCCGACGATGGGCTGCCTGCATGAAGGCCACCTCAGCCTGATCCGTCGGGCCAGGGAAGAAGCCGCCTTCGTCGTGGTGTCCATCTTCGTGAACCCGACCCAGTTCGGGCCCAACGAGGACTTTTCGAAATACCCACGGACGTTTGCGGAAGATCGCGTCGGCTGTGTAGCCGCGGGCGCCGACTTGATTTTCGCGCCGACGACCGCCGACTTCTACCCAGTCGGTGCTTCGACCTGGGTGGACGTCGAAGGCGTCTCAGCCAGGCTCTGCGGCGAATTCCGACCAGGCCATTTTCGCGGCGTCACCACTGTCGTTGCCATGCTCTTCAACGCTGTGCAGGCCGACGTCGCCGTCTTCGGCCGCAAGGACCTCCAACAGCTCGCGGTCATCCGCCGCATGGTCCGCGACCTACACATGCCTGTCCGCATCATCGCGCACGAGACCGTCCGCGAGCCCAACGGCGTGGCGATGAGCTCGCGTAACCGTTATCTTTCCGCCGAACAATTGATGCAGGCGACCGCCATCCCCGCCGCTATGGCCGCGGCTAAGGCGACCGCCCAAGCCGGCATCACCGATGCCGCGCGCCTGCGGGATGCCGCGCAAGCCGTCCTGTCCGCCCAACCCGCGCTCAAGCTTCAATACTGCGAGATTGTCGATCTCGAGACAATGGTACCCGTCGCCTCGACCTCTGGGCTCCGCTGTGCCATCGCGATAGCCTGTCATCTGGGAGCGACGCGCCTGATCGACAACGCCGACCTTTAATCAGGCCAGACTGAGGTAAACCGCGGCCAATAGAATCAAGGCCCCGATCAATCGGCGGGTCATGATACTCCGGCCTACGTGTTTCTCTGAATTAGAGAACCAATGCCCGACGACCCACACCAACGCGACGCTCCAAAGGCCGCGGGTGTTGTAAAGGACGTTGGTGACGGTGACCTCTTGGTAGACCGCGATGCAGTAGGCGATGCCCATCGCCTGGATGGTCAGCAGAAGCCCGCCGCCGAAGGCCCAGATGACCATCGGGCGGGGCATCTGACTCAATGGCGCAGAGAAAAATGGCATGAGGGCGAACGACAACGCTCCGACCGTCATGAACATGACCGGACCGAAATGGCCGAAACCGAAAGCCGGCACCCAAAGCTGCTGCATCACGTCCGTCGCCGCGAAGGCGATGGAGGCCAGAAAGGCAAAGCCGACGCTGACGAGCAGCCGCTCACGGTTTGCCCGCCACTCGCCGCCCAGCAAGGCCAGGGCCAGCGTCGTCAGGAAAGTAGCCACCCAGAGTTTCCATCCGAGTTGCTCACCGCCCGTCAGGAAGACCAGAACTGCGACGAAGACGACCTTGGTCCCGAGCACGGGCGTCGCGATGGAGATATCCCCCCGGCTGATCGCGACAAAGGTGAAGACCTGACCGACGAAGAACGCGGTACCCGCCAAGACCGCATGGGTGATGTTGGTCGCCGTGAAGGGCTCGCCCCCATGAAGGAGCCAGGTCTGGAAAAGGACGGCCCCGATGAGGTTCACGATGAACAGTACCCTCCAAGGATGGCCTCCATCCATGGCCCGCTTGAGGGCCATCGCCGCGAGAGTGTAGCCCACGGCTGAGCAAAGAGGGATGATGATGGAGGCGGAAGAACGCATCAGGCAGGCCCGAACGAACGCCCTTCCCTCCCTGCTGGCGAGACCGAAGCAAGAAAACCGCCCGGCGGGCCAGCCATGACCTTGCCCCGTGCCCACCTGTGGGTACGCTGGAGTCATGGGGCAATTTTCTTACAAGAACGAGGCTGTCGATCCGCACCGGAAGATTCTCTCCGAGCAGCTTGTCATGGACCTGGAGCATGTCGGCGAGGCGCCCTTGCTCGCGCTCGCCAAGCAGGTCCCCGGCGGCTACATCCACCGCAAACCCTTCCTGCGCGACGCCAAGTGGCTATTCAAGAAACGCCTCGCCCATCTGGCCTTGGATGCGGCCGCCATCGCCGAGCACCTTCCTTGGTACGCCGAAGCCCTGAAGTGCGAAAAGGCGAAGCTGCTCGAAAATTTGGACGAACTCGCCGGTGCCATCGGCGGCCCGCGCACCGCCCTGCTCTGCGTGCTCTGGAATAATAAGGCCGAACAGAAGGACGACGCCCTGCCCGCCGACCTCCTCCCACGCCTGCTGGCCAACGCCAAAGCGCAGGCCAACAAGCCTGAAACCAAAGCATGGAAGTCGGCCATGGCCAAGCTCGGTGGTGCCACGGAAAAGGAACCGCTCGACTCCGTCGATGCCCTCGACTCCGCCGGCAAGACGGTGCGACGACTGTTGCAGGAACTCTCCCAAGGTAAAGCCGCCCGCGAAAACGAAGGACGTCAGATTCGTCGCCAGCATGCCAACGAACTTGAGGCGAAGGATGTCGAAGTCCGCAAGGCCCGCGAGGATGCCAGTCGTCAGGCCCAGGAAGCGACCAAGCAGGCCGCCGCGCTCGACGCGAACATCGTGGCGCTGCAAGCCAAGCTGACCGCGGAAGAAACCGAGGTCGTCCGCCTACGCGGCGAGCTAGATCGTGCCCGCGAACACGTGGCGAAAAAGGCTCGCGAGATCGCCGAAGAGCTCCTCTCCGAGGAGATTCGTCCTTGGCTGGCCGACGCACGCACCTTGAAATCCGCCTCCGAAGAAGTGGCCAAGCTGCGCCAACTCACCACGGAGACCGTCGAGAAAGTTCGCAAGGCCCAGCGCGACGCCGACCCCTTCCTCGCCAAGGAGCACGAGCTCCGGCAAGCCATCCCGCAGATGGAGGAGATGCTCAAGCTGCTCCGCCGCTACCTTCGCACCGCTGGGCAGGCCCTACCGGAAGCCGTCACCTTGGAGAAGCGCCTCACGGAGCACATCGAGAAGGTCCGCTATGAACTCGAGAAGCGCGACCAGCCCTCCGACCCCTTCCTCGAGCGCATCTCGGCCAAGATCAATGGCGCCGATGCGCGCGAATTGAAGTCGATCGAAAGCGCCCTCCTCCTTGCCGAGCAATCCGGCCTCGTCGACTCGCGCCACGCGGACCTTTACCGCCGCGACATCCATCGCCGACGTTCTTACATGGCGGACCGCGAGTTCCACGAACAGAAACAGTCCGGGCCCCTCGCACTCCTCGAACGTGCTGTAGCCACGGGCGAGAAGGCTCGCCTCGCCATCGACGCCAATAACTTTGCCTGCCTCCGCCAGAATTACCTCGGCCTGCGCCTGACGGCGAAGAAGAACGCCCAAGGCGAAAGCCGCTTCATGCTCGACACCGCCGCCCGCCAGAAGGTCGTACAGCTCGCCGAAAAACTGGCCGACGACGCACCTGGACTGCACGTCTGGGTGAGCTTCGACGGGCAGCAGACCACACTCAAGACGACGAACTCACGCGTGCGGGTCACCTTCAGCCGAGCCGGTGCCAAGGCCGACCACGACATCATGGACCTGGTGGCCAAGGACAAGACCGTGGAAGCGCCCTGGTTCGTCGTCAGCGACGACATCGAGGTGCGCGACGCCACCGCCCGCGAAGGCGCCTATATCATCTATAACGACGCGCTGATCCAGCTGCTGGTGAACCGCGGTATCCGCGCCTAAACAAGACGGGCGCATCCTGCGATGCGCCCGTGGGGAAAGAAAGAAGCCGTCGGCTTATTTCTTCTTCTTGGCCGGCGCGGTCGTCAGGGGCGGGGGCAACACGCCCGCGAAATCCTCGGCCTTCAGGCCGGGGTGGAACATGTTGAAGGAGTACTTGCTCGGCTTCCATTCGACGACCGGCGTGACGTCGGCCTTGGCGGGTACCTCGAGGCCGAGACCCCAGAAGACACCGTTGACGAGGAGGCGACGGAGTGATTCGTCGGCGAGGTCGCTGGCGGAGGCCATGGTGGTGGTAAACACGCGGTTCTTCGTGTTGCCGGCATTGGGTACTTCGCGGGTCCAGGCCACCGCCATCGCGGGAGAATTAACACCCTGCTCCTGCTTGTCGGTCGCACGCTTCTTCGCGCGTTCGCTCAGGGGATCTTGCGGATTCATACCCTTAAGGACCAAGCCGCGGAGGAGAATCTGCGCATCGGCGGGCGGGTAAGCCTCGTAGACATCGGTATCGCCGAAGATGGCGCCGACGCCGTTGAGGATCGCGAGTTTCTCGGCACCGGGTTCGACGGCCGTGCGGGTGGCCTCACCCTTGTGGTTGCCCCAGTGGCTAACCCAAGTCTCGCCGAGCACGTTCTTGCCGAAACCGCCCTTGTTGTTCCAGTTATAGGCGACGAAGGCGCTTTCCTTGGGGATGCCGGAGAAAGCGTGCGTGCTGGTGCGGGTAGCGACGATCGGCACGCCGCGCTTGATGGCGGCATCGAACTTCGCGAGCGCGCCATCATTCCACTTACGGAAACGTAGGCCAAGCACGAGGGCGTCGGCAGTGTCGAGGGCCTCGGGCTTGCCCAGGGAGGCACCGTTGTTCGGATTGATCACGCCGTCGTCATGGGAGAAGAGGACGGTGCATTTGAAGCCATGGCGCTCGGAGAGAATGCGGGCGAGCATCGGCAAGGCTTCTTCGGAGCGATATTCTTCGTCGCCGACGAGCAGCACGACGTGCTTGCCAGCGCCCGGGCCTTTGCCCGCAGGGAACTCGAGCCATCCTGGGCCGGAAGTAAAGGCCTCCGCAGCGACGGCCGGGAGAGCAAGGACAAGGGCAGCCAAGGCGGCCCAGAGATGGAGATGACGCTTCATGGGGTAAGGTTCAAGAGACTGCACCGACGGTGGCGGGATTCAAGCGCCCTGTTGGGCGACTCCCGCATCATTTCCGCTCATTCGACCCATCCTTCTTCACCGGAGCGGAAGAAAACGGGTCGGGACGAATCGTCTCGCGGCGGCCATCGGAATAAGTCGTCACCTGATTGCCAAACGGGTCCGTGCGCGTCGTGGCACGAGTGCCGTCGCTGTAACTCGTCGTCGATCCGCCGAACGGATCGGGCCGCGTGGTCGCCGTCACGCCGTTGCTGTAACGGGTCGTCGAGCCGCCGAAGGGGTCGGTACGCGTCGAACCGGTTACGCCGTTACTGTAGCGCGTGGCAGAGCCGCCGAAGGGGTCGGGCGTCGTCACGGCGGTCACGCCGTTATCATAGCGGGTCTGGGTGCGACCGAACGCATCGGTGCCCTTGACGCCGGACTTTGGAGCTTCGCCCGTGCGGGGCGCGACCTTCACTTCCGCCGCCGGCTTCACCTCGGCTCGGGCGGCGTCCTTACGGGCGGCGTCCTTCTTCGGATCTGTGGGCGCCGCGAAGAGTATTGCGGCGCCAAGGGTGCCGAGGAGGAGGAACGTCTTCATGGGGATGATTCTATTAGAAACCAAAGGAGACCGGACGCAAGCCACGGCCATGTGAAAACAAGAAGGGCGGGCACCGCGAGGTGTCCGCCCTTCCGTTCGTGCGACCGAAGTCGCTTAGGCGATGACCTTGTCGACAACCTTACCGAAGTTGTCGGTGAGGCGGAAGTCGCGGCCGTTGTAGCGGAACGTGAGCTTGGTGTGATCGAAGCCGAGGAGGCGCAGGATCGTGGCGTGCAGGTCATGCACGTCGACGCCGTCCGCAGCGACCTGGGAGCCGATTTCGTCGGTCTCGCCGTAGTGCATGCCGCCCTTGACGCCGCCGCCGGCCATCCAGCAGCAGAAAGCCTTACCGTGGTGGTCACGACCAGAAGCTGCGTTGACGCGGCCCGCGGTGGTCGGGGTGCGGCCGAATTCTCCGCCCCAGATGATGAGAGTCTGGTCGAGGAGACCGCGCTGCTTGAGGTCGGCGATGAGAGCGGCAGCCGGGCCGTCGATGGCTTCAGCCTTACCAGCGATCGCCGTGAAGAGGTTCGTGTGGTGGTCCCAACCGCCGGCATCGACCTGGACGAAGCGGACGCCGCGTTCGACGAGGCGACGGGCGCAGAGGAGCTTGGCGCCGAGGTCGGACTTGCCGTACATCTCGCGGGTCTTTTCGGACTCCTTGGAGATGTCGAAAGCGTCGGTCGCGGCGGTCTGCATGCGGAACGCGAGTTCGAAGGACTCGATGCGGGCCTCCAGCTGCTCGTCCTTCTGGACGGTCTGCATGTGGCGCTCGTTCAGCTGGCGGACGAGGTCGAGCTGCTTGCGCTGCGCGTCCTGCGTGGTGAACTCGCTCTGGAGGTTGGCGATGATCTTGTTCGCCGGGGCACCCGGACGGAACGAGGTGCTCGCACCCTGGAAGAGGGACGGAAGGAAGGCCGAAGCGCGGGCGTCGGAGCTGCCACCGAGGGAGACGAAGCCGGGGAGATCCTGGCTTTCGGTGCCGAGACCGTAGAGGACCCAGGCGCCGAGGGAAGGCTTGGAGAGAATCGCTGAGCCGGTGTGCATGAGCTTGGCGGCCGGACCGTGAGCCGGGAGATCCTGGTGCATCGAGCGGATGACGCACAACTCGTCCGCAACGCCCTGGAGCTTCGGGAAGATTTCGCTGACCTCGAGTCCGGACTTGCCGGACTTCTTGAACTCGAAGGGAGTCGGGAAGAGGACGCCGTTCATGCCGGAAGCGGACATGTCAGCGAGTTCCTTCATCTTCGGCTTCGGATCGAAGGTGTCGAGGTGCGAGGGAGCGCCACCGGCGAAGATGTGGATGACGTGCTTCGCCTTAGCGGCGAGGGGAGCCTTGCGCGGCTTGAGGTTGGCCATGACCTCGGCGTGAGCGTCGCTGACCATGTACTCGGACACCATGGTGCCGAAGGCGAGGGTGCCCATGCCGAGACCGGTCTGGCGCAGGAAGTCTCGACGGGAGTTGGCGGTCGGCACGTAATTGCCGCAGTTGGAGTCTTTCATTGGGGGGTGATGATTAGGGGTAAATATGGGGGGTGATTTTCAGTTTTCAAACTAGATTAATGATATAAGGTAATCAATTCAGGTACACGAATTCGTTCGAGCAGACCATGGACTGGGCCAGCATGACCCAGGGGTTGGAAGGCACCTTACGGTCGACCTTTTCCGTGAGATTCACGATTTTTCCGCCTTGAACCGAGGTTTCGATCTTCACCACAGGGCCAGACTTGGTGGCTACCGCGGCAGCGGCCTTGGCCTTTTCGGCCTTGGCCCTGGCGACCTTATCGGCCTTGGGCGAGACGGGCGGCTCGTCGATATAGCCGGCGATACGGGCGACAAACTCGCGGGCAAGCTGGCGCTCCTGCACGGTCGGCGAACGCTGATACATGATGCGGTAGAGTTGAGTCACTCGCTCGTCGTCGGAACTGGCCTTGATCATCTCGGGGCGAGCGTTGACGTTACGGGCGACCTCGACCGCCAGCGGATTGTTCATGAAGAACAGGGCCTGCTGCGGGACGATAGTCGAGCCGCGGGTCGAGTTGGCCATGTTGGGATCGGCGAAGTCGAACTGGGACTGGAACTCGCTGAGCTTATCACGATCGATGAAGCCGTAGATGGTGCGACGATAGCTGTAAGGCTCGTCGGTGATATTGACCGCACGGCCGCCGAGGGCGCGGTCGAGCTTGCCGGAGAGGAGGAGCATCGAGTCGCGGATGGACTCGAAGTCCAGGCGACGGAGGTTCGCATGCCAGAGCAACTTATTGGCTGCGTCTACTTTCAGGGGATCGACCGACGCCTTCTGCACGACGAGCGGATTGGTATTCGGATTAGCCGACTGACGATAGGCCGCCGAGAGCAGGATCTTCTTGTGCATCTTCTTAATCGACCAGCCGCCTTCGACGAAGGTGGTGGCCATCCAGTCGAGGAGCTCGGGGTGGCTCGGGGCTTCGGACATGTTACCGAAGTCGTCCGGTGAGGTCACGATACCGACACCGAAGTGGTGCATCCAGAGGCGATTCACCAGGACGCGGGCCGTGAGCGGATTGGTGCGGCTGGCGATGGCCAGGGCGAGTTCGCGCCGGCCGCTACCTTCGTAGAAAGGCAGGCGGTCAGGGCCGGCGAGCACTTCGAGGAATTGGCGAGGGGCGACTGGGCCGCGCTTATTACGGTCGCCGCGGATGTACACGTAGCTGTCGCGCGGCTTCTCGACGTCGGTGACCACCATCGCCGTGCCGGGGCCCCCGGGGTGCGTGATGTCGAGGTGGTTGATTTCGGCGAACTTGAAGTACTTCGCGGGCATGTTGTTATTGACGAAGGTCGCGGAGATCGGCTGCTGCCAGCTCTCGCAGAAGTCGCGACTCGTCGTCGCGCGCTCGAGCAGCGAGACCGTGGAGATGTCCTCGACGTTGGGCAGGGGCCAGGGGAAGGCGGCGAGCTGAGCGACGGCGGGGTCGTCCTTGTCGCCCTTGCGGCCGGGCTGACTGCGCAGCTGGATGTGCGCGACGATCTTATCGCGGTTCTTCTTGAACATCGCCTGGTAGGCGAAGGCGACTTCCTCGAGGGACTTCGGCTTGAGACCGCGGAGGCCGTCGGCGACGAGCGGGTTGACCGGGCTCTTCTTGTCGGCCAGCGCGGCTTCGATGATCGCGGGTGCCTGCTTCTCAAAGTTCTCCGGGCTGACCTTCTTGAGACGGACGAGCGGCCCGGTGATCGGGTGCTCCGTGCGACCCATCGCCGCCAAGAAGGTGGTGCCCAGCTCGCGGCTATCGCCCATGTCGAACTTCTTCAGGATATCGAAGCCCGCGGTGCTGCGGAACCCGCCGGACAACGCGGAGAGCGCGCGCGGAGCAAACTCGCGATGGAAGGCGGCCTGCATGCCGGCGAGGTGCTTGTAGTAGCCGCCGGAGGTGGTGCTGATGAGGTCGGCGAGCTTCTTCTCGTAGTCGGCCCGATAGGCGTTAGTCGGCGCGTTCTTGCCGACGAGGAGCGGATCACGGACGACCGGATTCTGCTGAGGCTCGATGACGGAGGCGAAGATACCGTGAAGGGAGTAGTAGTCGGCGGCCGGGATCGGGTCGAACTTGTGGTCATGACAACGCGAGCAGGATACGGTCAGGCCAAGGAAGCCCTTGGTCGTCGCATCGA
This sequence comes from Opitutus sp. GAS368, assembly GCA_945906115.1. Taxonomy (GTDB): domain Bacteria; phylum Verrucomicrobiota; class Verrucomicrobiia; order Opitutales; family UBA953; genus UBA953. The sequence continues at coordinate 4 of CAMDQP010000036.1, read as the reverse complement.
TGCG
>CAMDQP010000035.1 GCA_945906115.1 Opitutus sp. GAS368 | reverse complement strand
ACGACGGAGCCGTCCTCGACGAAGACGGTCGGCACGCGGTCGCCGGTGGCGGCCATGATGAAGGAGTAAGTGAAGCCAATCTGATTAGGCGACGGGTCAATCTTCTGATTCCAGTTCACGTCGCCTGAGCCGAGGCCGAGGTGCCATTTGCCGACCACGCCGGTAGCGTAGCCGAGCTGGGCGAGGCTGGCGGCCATCGTCGGGCGGCCGGGCTTGATGATGAGTCGGGCATCGCCGGGCAGGACGCCGGTGCCTTGGCGGCGCCAGGCGTATTCGCCGGTCAGTAAGGAATAGCGCGAAGGTGTGCACGTCGCCGAGGTGCAATAACCTGAGGTGAAGCGCGTGCCCTGCGACGCCAGCTTATCGAGGTGAGGGGTCGGAATCACCTTCGCACCATAGCAGCCGAGGTCGCCCCAGCCGATGTCGTCCGAGTAGAGCAGGACGATGTTGGGCGGGCGCTTATCCGCCGCAAAGACGGAGAGGACAAAAGACAAGGCAACCAGGGGCAGGAGGCGCATGGGCTTCTAGTAAGCCAGCAGGCGGCAGAAATAAAGCCCGCAGATGGGCCGCGCGCACCCCTTGCTTGCAAAACCTGTGCTTAACGCCCAATCAGAAGGTGAACATGCGTTTCGCCAAATACCACGCTCTCGGCAACGACTACCTCGTCCTCGAGCCGAAGGATTGCCCTACTCTCTTTTCGCCCGAAGCCATCCGCAAAGTCTGCCACCGTCACTTCGGCCTCGGCTCGGACGGCATCCTCTTCGGCCCGATCGAACGCACTGACGGCACCTTCGGGCTCCGTATCCTAAATCCTGATGGCTCCGAGGCTGAGAAATCCGGCAACGGTATCCGCATCTTCTGCCGCCACCTCCTCGAGACCAAGCGCATCCAGGAAGGTCAAGAGTTTCGCCTGCACACCATCGGTGGCATCGTCCGCTGCGAAGTCTTCGACGGCGGCAACCGCATCCGCGTCGAGATGGGCAAGGTCTCTTTCCGCGCGCCGGTCATCCCGCACGTCGGTGCTGACCGCGAAGTCCTCGGCGAAGAGATCACCGTCCTCGGAAAGACCTTCAAGTACTGGGCCGCCACTGTAGGTAACCCGCACTGCGTGATCCCGGTCGACGACCTCACGCCTGACCTCGCCAAGACGTACGGCCCTCATCTCGAGGTGCACCCCAATTTCCCGAACCGCACCAACGTCCAGTTCATGCAGATCATTGACCGCAAGAACGTGCGCATCGAGATCTGGGAACGTGGCGCCGGCTACACGATGGCCTCCGGTTCCTCCTCTTCGGCTTCGGCCGCCGTAGCCCGTAAAATGGGGCTAGTTGACGCAGATTTAGCGGTTAATATGCCCGGAGGTCAGATTATCATTGGCATCGGCGATGATTATTCCATCGTGATGACAGGCCCGACGACCCCCGTAGGCATCTTCGAGATGCACCCTGGAGTCCCGGTCCAAGACGTCGCCGTCTAAGGCGAACCGTCTTCCCACTAGGTTTTCCTCCTTTGGCGCGTCCTTTCGGACGACGCTTTTCACCGCACACCCTCACCATGGCGCCGCGTCAGCCGTTGCCCAACATCTCCGAAGACGATCTCATCGATCTGGCTGGCGGGGCGACCGTGCTTCTCGCCAAGGAGCTGGTAGCCAAGGGAAAGGTGAAGAAGGCCCTCTGGACGCCCCCGGTCGCCGAAGCCCTCGTCGACGACGGCAAGGAGTCACGCGAAGCCCGCTGGAATCTCCGTTCGGTCACCTTCCAGCGCAACGAGTGCGGCTGCGAGGTCTCGGTCGGCCGAAGAAAACTGTGCGTGCACTCCGTGGCCGCTTACCTCGTGCTTGCGACCAAGGAGGGTTATATGAAGCCCGAGACAATGGCGCCGCCCAAACCGGCCGCACCGCCCGGCAAACCGGCGACAGCGACCACGACGAAAGAAAAGACGGCTGATACGAAGAAGGAAAAATCAAAGGAAGCGGAAACGACCCCGGCAGGACCCCGGCTCAAATCCCTCACTCTCTCGGAAAAACGCGGCACGCCCATCGAAGTGCGTTTCATCGTTCCGCCCAACATCGTCACCGCCGCTGCGCGCGACGAGATCATCTGCCGCCTCGAGCTCCGCGTCGACGGCGCCCAGGTCGCGCCCGAGAACCTCGACCGCAGCAAGGCTTGGACCATCGAGCCGGACACGGTCTTCTTCCTGGCGATTCTCGAGAACCTCTGCCACGGCAAGCTCCAGGGCATCCTCCCCCTCACTCGCCGCCATCTTCGCCAGCTCCTCGCCATCGGCAAGGGCCTGAAGATCTTCCGCATGGCCAACGCGCCGGAAACCGCGCTGGCATGGGATGGCGACCAGCTCGACAAGGTCCACGAACACCTCGACGAACCCGCGCCGACGCCGCAGACCAACGCCGCCGGCGAAGCCCCCGAAGACGGCCCCGAAGAGCAGGAAGTCCGCTCCCAGGAACGCGGCCGCGACGACCGCCCGTGGGTCGACGGTTCGATGAAGTGGCTGCGCATCCGCCTCCCTCAGCAATCTTCCGGCCCGGTCGCCGAACTCCGCGACATGCTTCAGCGGAGCGGCTTCACGCTCGAGACCACCACCCGCGAATGGTACCTCGCCGGCACGATCCAGGTGCTCAACTTCCTCGCCCGGCATCACAAGCTGCTGATGACGGACAACGGCGCCTTCTTCACGCACAACCTCTCACACTCCCTCCGTAACGTCGACCTCGCTAAGGCGAAGTGCGATGCATCCGAAGAGAACGGCGGTTTCCGCTTCGCCATCGGTATCAACCCCGAAGGGAAGTCCCCGAAGGTCATCCAAGAGGCCCTCTCGAGTGGTCGCATGTTCTTCTACACCGACCAGGGTCCACGCCTCATTACGCCGGAGTTGATGGAGTCGATTCGTAACGCCCAGCGCCGCATCACGGGCGAATCCAAGCGCAACGTCGACCTCGACCTCAACCTGAAGATCGGGTACGCCGACCTCGCCAGCGCCGACGCCATCGCCGAGGAACTGCAGGCCGCCTTCGCCCCGCCGGAGACCTGGAGCAAGCGCTCCTCGGCGATCCGCAACCTTTCGAAGCTCCAGCCCGCGCCCATCCGCGAGGAGCTCGGCACGATACTCCGCATCTACCAGCAGGTCGGCGTGGCCTGGCTCTGGCATATCCACAATAATTCGCTGGGCGGCCTCCTCGCCGACGAGATGGGCCTCGGTAAGACCGTGCAGGCCTTGGCGTTCATGGAGGCCCTGCGCCAACACCGCCCCGAAGACGGCCCCTGCCTCGTCGTTTGCCCGGCTTCGCTCGTCGAGAACTGGCGCCGCGAAGCCCGCCGCTTCACCCCTTCACTCAAGGTCCTCGCCCACCACGGCCAGAACCGCTTCACCGCGCAGGAATACCTGCAGCGCTTCGATCTTGTCATCACCTCCTACGGCACGCTCTCCCGCGATATCGCGGCGTTCTCCCTCATTACCTGGGGCGCCGCGATCTGTGACGAAGGCCAGAATATCAAGAACTCCCGCGCCCAGGCCGCCAAGGCGGTCAAGCAGCTCGTCGCGAAGGGGCGCTACATCCTCACTGGCACGCCGGTGGAGAACTCGCTTGAAGACCTCCGCTCGCTCTTCGGCTTCCTGATGCCGGGCTACCTGCCTAAGCCCGAAGAACGGATTCAAGCCGAAGAACGCAAGTGGCACGACGACCGTCTCTTGCAGATGGCCGCACCTTACATTCTGCGCCGCTCCAAGATCGCCGTCGCTCCTGAGCTCCCCGCCAAGATTGAGCAGATTGTCTACTGCGACTTCGAGGAAAACCAAAAGAAGATCTACGACGAGTACCTCGAGTCCACGCGCAAGGAGATCTTTGAGATGGAAATGGGCGGTGCCACGCAAGCCCGCATCCAGATGGCGGCCTTCAACCAACTTCTCCGCCTCCGTCAGATCTGCGCCGACCCGCGCATCCTCGATCCGAAGATGGAAGAAGCCGACTCGGCGAAGCTGCAGGCCTTCCTCGAGCTCGTCGAAGAATCCAAGGACGCCGGCCACCGCATGCTGGTCTTCTCGACGTTCGTCACCGCACTGCAACTCCTCAAGACAGCCCTGGAAGACCGCGACATCCCTTACTGCTACCTCGACGGCTCCACGAAGGACCGCCAGGGGGTGTGCGACACATTTAATTCCACCCCCACGATCCCGGTCATGCTCATGTCGCTCAAGGCGGGCGGCACGGGTCTCAATCTGACGGGAGCTGATACGGTCATCCATTTCGACCCCTGGTGGAACCCCGCCGCCGAAGCCCAGGCCACCGACCGTGCTCACCGCATCGGCCAGACCCGTAAGGTCACCAGCATCAAACTGATTGCTTCCGGAACCATCGAAGAACGCGTCATGGAGCTGCAAAAGTCCAAGTCTGAGATGTTGCGTAAGCTCCTGACCGAATCAGACTCCGTTTCGTCTGGCCTCAGCCTTGACGTCATCAAGGACCTCCTCCGCAAGGACTAACCCCATGCTTTCCACCCTCATTCGTCGTAATAAGCCCAGGAGCGAGATGTCGTTCATGGAACACCTCGACGACCTGCGCATCTCGCTGATCCGGGTCGTCACCGTCTTCGCCATCGGCATGGTCACCGCCCTCATCTTCTATCGCGAGACCCCTGCTCTGCTGAACATGCCGCTTGAGTGGGCCAAGCACCCGGAAACTTCCCCGCTCGCCTTCGCCTTGAGCCAACCTGGAGAAGGGCTGGTCAACATGGGAGAGCTCAAGGAGTTTACCTTCATGGGCGTCTGGAAAGTCCTCATGTACGCCGGCTTTGGCGTCGGCGTGGCCCTCGCTTCCCCGGTTTTCCTCTACGAGACAGCCCGTTTCGTCGGCCCAGCGCTCACGGATCGCGAAAAGAGCGGACTCGTCCCCTTCTGCGGTGCCGCCCTCATCCTCTTCCTCATGGGAGCCGCCCTGGCGTTCTATTGGCTCAGTCCGATGTCGATCCAGATCTGGCAGCACTTCGCCGAAGGCATGAAGATGGAGGTCACCTGGCAGGCTTCAGATTACTACGCTTTCGTGGTCATGATGTGCCTGCTGACGGGCCTGACGTTCCAATTCCCCCTCGCGCTGATTGTCCTCATGTGGCTCGAACTCGTCCGGCCCAAGACGCTGCTCAAGTCTTGGCGCGGCATGCTGGTCGGCATCATGCTCTTGGTCGCTCTCATCACCCCAATCGCCGAACCGATCTCGCTCCTGGTGATGACTGGGGTGCTCTTCAGCTTCTACCTCGCCGCCGTCGCGGTCGGCACCGTAATCGTCCGACGCAAACGCGTCGCCCGCGGGGATAAGCCTTACCCAGAAGACGACGACCTCCCAGACGACGACGAGGATGACTCCTCGTATCAAGACAACTCTCGTCCGAAGCCCCGGAAGCCGGTGACCCCTTCCGACAGCACCCCAGCTCCGGCCAAGCCGAAGTCCACGCCTCCGCCTGCCGAAGGCGACCTTTCCTCCCTCGACTAATCCCATGATCAAGCGACTGCTCCTCGTCCTCCTGATTTCCTCCGTCTTGGCTTCGGCCCAGACGACCGCCTTCGGCACGAAAGCCACCGCAAACGCGACCGCACCGGCCGTGACCGACGCCACCGCGCCCGCCACCAAGGGCGCATCAAAAGCGGTCGAAGAAGAAGTCGACAACTCAGTCGTCATCACCCCCTTCCGCTCTCTCACCCCGGCCGAAGCCAAGACGAGCCGCACGTTCCAACTCTCCAAGGTCAATAAGCTCGGCTTCACGGAGACGACCAGGGAACTGCAGCGCCTCTACTCGGCCTTCGCCACCCAGCGCATCATCGACGGTTCGCCCGCGGGCTCGAGCAAGGCCACCGGCTATCTCGCGACGGTGAACTACGCGCTCGTCCAGGATCTGGGTGACAACCGCTTCCTCGCCAAGGCCGCTTGGCCTGCCACTGGCCCCAACGAAGTCCTCGCCGCCGGCGTCGATACGATGGCCGTCCTCCTCCTCGACAAGCCCGCCAAGGTCGGCGACACGGGTAAGATCACGGGTATGCACGTCGGTACCGTCGCCCTGCGCTTCACCGCCAACTACGCACCCCTCGCTGGCAAGCGCTTCACGCTCCGCCGCGAAGCTTTCGTCGAATGCGCCACGCTCGAGGACTCTCCCGCTGGCCTCCAGAAATTCGTGGAAGCGGTCATCGCCGGCGCCGAGATGAGTGCCACGACCAATGAGCAAATTTCCTGCAAGAAATGTGGTGGCCTCGGTCAGATTCGCGAACCGCAAAAAGGTTCGCTGACCGACAAACTGACGCCCTGCGCCGAATGCACCAAGGGCAAGGTGATCGTCTCAGTTGAAACGAAGTTCGTCCCCTGAGCCCGTCCTAGGGGTCCCTCCCCCGCATCCTGCGCTTGCGCAAGGGCTTTTTCACCCGCACATTGCGGCGTGTCCTCCCCGCTGCACGCCGGCCTTGAAGCCCACTTCGCGGCCCTCGAGAATTTCCTCGCGGCGCAGGAACTCGCGTTCGAACCGGAAGTGCGTCCGATGGTCCGCGATGTGCTCGCCCACCCAGGTAAACGCCTCCGTCCATTGCTCGCTTTTAGCTCCGGCGCGGGTGGCCCTCCGCCCGACGCCTTGGTTCGGGGTGCCGGCATCATCGAACTCGTTCACCTCGCTACGCTCGTCCATGACGACGTCCTGGACGGCGCCGATACCCGCCACGGCAGCGACACCCCGAATCGTACCCACGGCGCCCATGCGGCCGTGCTCTTCGGCGATGCCCTCTTCGCCCACGCCCTCGTCCTCGCCGCCGACCACCCGACGCCGGAACTCTGCCGGATCGTCGCCCGGGCCTCGCGCGAGGTCTGCTCGGGTGAAGTCTGCCAGACGTTCTCCCGTGGCCAGGACGACCTTTCCCTCGAAGATTATTACCGCCACATCCGCCTGAAGACGGCTGAACTCTTCGAAGGCGCCTGCCAAGCCGGCGCCCTCCTGGCAGGCCGCCCGCCGGAACACATCGCCGCCTGCTCCCTCTTCGGACGTCATCTTGGCATCGCCTACCAGATCTACGACGACCTGGTCGACCTGCTGCAGGACGACACCAAGGCCGGCAAGACCCTCGGCACCGACGCCGCCAGCGGCAAGCTGACCTTACCGATGCTGCTCGAGCGCGACCGCTCCGGCAAAGGCTTCCTCACGGCTCTCCGCGCCGGCGGCGATGCCCGCGTACTCATCTCCGCCGAAGCTTGGCGCGAAAGTTTCCGCCGGCTCGACGCTGAGATAGCCGCGGCGGAACAGGCCCTCGAACCGATTGCCGGCTCCCCTTCGCCCTTCTTCCTCCTACGTCTGACGGCCTTCCTGCGCGAAGCCGCCGCCCGACTCGCGCCGAAGGCATGAGGATTTTCCGCACGACCGCAGCCGAACGTCTGGCCCTCGCCTTCGTACTCGGCTGCCTCGCCGCCGCCACGGGCCTATTACTGCTTTGGCGCTCCCTCTAATCAGGGAATGAATCGCTTCGGATCAAAGCCGCGCGCCTTCAAGGCCGCGCGCAGGTCGTCGATGTTCACCTTGTCGCCCGGCTTTACCCCGAAATGGCCAAACCAACCGGCGCGCATCTCGATGGCGAAGCGCACCTGATCGGTGATCGAAGTGGTGGTCTCGGTATCGCCTGAGGTCATGGTCCGGACCTCCAAGACGGTCCCATCGCGTGCAATGAAGGCGATATCGAGATCGAGCGGAGTGTCCTTCATCCAGAAGCTCATCCTCATCTCGGCATCATACATGAAAGCCATCCCTTCCTCATCGGTCAGTTTGGTGACGCCCATCAAGCCGCGCGCTTTTTCGAGGTCAGTCGCGGCGATCCGCAGCTGACCAAGGACTTGCCCCATGCGCACCGGGAAACGCGTCTCGAGGCCGAGCTCGGCGACCGGCGCCGAGGAGGCTTGGCGGCTGTCGCAGGCGACAAGCGCTAGGGCGAGGGACAGAAACAGAGGCCGAATCATGCGTCGCAGTGTCCCTGCGATTGCCTCGGTGGCAAGATTCGCTTGCTTCGACGCATGGAACGCGACCCGCAGGCCCACTGGCTCGAGACCGAGACGGCCCTGCACTACGCCCGTTCGGCGGTCCGCGTGGGAATCTGGGCTTCCGAACGCGCACTCATCGAGCGGCACTTTTCTCAGTCTCACCGCATCCTCGAACTCGGCTGCGGCGGCGGACGGGTCGCCCTAGGATTGTTACAGTCGGGCTACCCTGATGTCATCGCGACGGACTTCTCGCCGATCATGGTCAGCCTCGCCCGCGCGGTGCTGGCCGACCATGACGAGGCCTGGGAGAAGATTGTCGAACAACAGGACGCCACCGCCCTCACCTACCCCGATACTTGCTTCGACGGTGCAATCTACGCCTTCAACGGACTGATGTGTCTGCCCAGCCGAGCTCACCGCTTGGCGGCACTACGCTCAATCCATCGCGTGCTCCGACCCGGCGGCATCCTCCTCTTCACGGCGCCCGACCGCGAGAAGGGCCCCTGCGCGACCTACCAGGGCAAGGAGGCACGTCTCGCCGACGGCATCCCCGGAGACTATTGGCACGAGAGTGAGACGTCGCCCGTGTTCATGCACAGCAGCACCGAAGCCGAAACCCGAGGCGAGTTATCGGAAACGGGCTTCACGGTCACCGAATGCCCCTTGAGCACCGAAGTGGCGTCCGATGGGCCACTCGTCCGGCAGTTCGCCGGAGAGACGCGCTTCTACGTCGCCAGAAGGACTTGAGGGAACCGCTCCAACCCGCTGATCACTTAGCTGGCTTGGGGTTCTCCTTGAAGAAGCGGACGATCAGTTCCGTGGAGCCCTTGGCGTATTCGTGCCCGCCCGCATGGATCGCAGTCACGAGCGGCGCGCCCTTGGTCGAGGTAAAGATCGTAGCATCAAGCACGCCTTCCTTGGCCCATGCCTTACCTTCTTCGCCGCAACCATTGAACCGCTTCACCGCCGCGAACGTAGCCTGCTGCCAGGTGAATTTGACGATGGGATCTTTCTCACCCGCGACATGGATCACGGGCAGCGAGGTCGTAGGCTTACCGTCACCCCGCAGACTGCCGGCGACCGAGCCGATGGCCGCCAGGACTTCTGGGCGGGCCTGCCAGAGCAGGTAACTGAAGGCCGCCCCGTTGGAATGGCCCATGGAGTAGATCCGACGTTCGTCTACCGCGTGCTCCTTCTTGAGGTCAGCCAGGATAGTGTCGAAGAGCTTGATATCACGGCCACCCTCGCTGTCGACGGAGGTCTGCCAGCCGGGCATGCGGCCTTCCTTATCGACGAGCGGAGAGACGGTCGGTAGGCCCTGCGGAAAGACGAGAATCGAAGCCGTATCGATCTCGCTGTAACCCCAGTGCCTGGCGGAGTGGGTGGAGCGGCCGCCATGGCCATGCCAGCCGAAGACCACGGCCAGCGGTCCGCTCGCGCCGACCGGCACGCG
>CAMDQP010000034.1 GCA_945906115.1 Opitutus sp. GAS368 | reverse complement strand
AATGTGCCGGGGCAGAGGCAAGCCAACCAAGCCAGCAGCCGCCAGCCGCCGCCAAGCGTCCGCAAAAGGGCGAGTACGGCGGCCGAGCGCACCAGCCGACGCGACCCATCCCAGACGACGATCGTACCCATGTCGCCGCCCGGCGGTTCGCCCGCGATGCGAGCGACTTCGCCCTGGTTCGTAGCGAAGATCATGGCGCCGTCGACGTTGCGGCGGGCCAGCCAAGCGGCGGCGCCATTGCACAGGGCGCAGGAGCCGTCGATGAGCACGACCAGAGGCGTTTTCCGCATAGGTTGAGCCTAAGCGGTGCCGCGCAGGTGTGAAGGGGTAAAAAGCCCCCTCGGCGGCCGGATAAAGGGCCATTAAGTCCAGCGAAAGCGCTTGTCATGCGCCGAGGGCACTGCCAAGTTGCCCATCCTGTTGGCCGGAAGGGTATCCAAGTGGCTAAAGGTCGCGGACTGTAAATCCGTTCAGCTTCGCTGTTCGTGGGTTCGAATCCCACCCCTTCCACCAGCAGGACTCATGAGGCCCCTCAAAAAGGGGCCTCTCCGTGTCCAGAACCCTCAAATCCGCGTTGACTCCGAGGGCCGCCCACGGCTTCCCTACTAACTCACATGGCCAACATCAAAGCTAACAAGAAGAGCATCCGCCAGACCAACCGTCGCGCTGAGCATAACAAGATCGTCCGCACCCGTCTCAAGGGCCTCATCAAAGGTCTGACCGGTGACAACGTCGTTGCTTCCGCCCCCCGGGTCGCTTCCGCCGCCGACAAGGCCGCGAAGACCGGCGTGATCCATCGCAACAAGGCGAACCGCATCAAGGCTCGCCTCGCGAAGAAGCTCGCTGCGGCCAAGAAGTAATGCCGGCTGGCCCCCTCACCGACCCCGTCGCCTAGGCGCCGGGGTTTTTTTGTCCCCGGAAATGTCCGACCTGCCCCCAGCCTCCATCGGTTTCGCCGCCGGCCTACTCGGCGAGGAAGCTGTCCGCATGGCCGTGCTGGCCTACGGCCCGGGCTGGGTCGCACTCGACAAGCCCAGCGGCGTTGCCTTGGAGGAACACCCTTGGCAGAAAGGCGCGCCCACCCTGCTCGGCCAGCTGCGCACCCAACTCGAAGCCGGTAAGTCGGAGATGGTCCGCCTCGGCCTCGCCGAACCCGCCGCGGTCTTCGGCCCCGAACCAGAATCCGCCGGCATCGCGATCATCGCCGACCGCGCGACCACGATGGCCGACTGGCGCGAAGCCCTCGGCTCCGGCGCCTTCCGTTTTGATTTCGAATTCATCGCGCGCACGGAAGACGCTCCCGAAGATGCCGGCCTCTGCGACCTGCCCGTGGGCATGGACGACTCGCAGGAACGTGCCTTCGTCTCGCAACGCAATGGCAAGCACGCCCAGACCCGCTTCGAACCTGGCCGGGCCTGCGGCCGCTGGCGTATCTGGACCGCGCACACGCCCTTCCCTCGCCGCGACCAAGTCCGCATCCACGCCACCGAATGCGGCATCCGCATCGCCGGCGAACTGAAGTACGGCCGCTCGGGCCGCGTGACGCTCACCGACACGACGCCGAAGGGCCGCCTCAACAAAGGCGAAGACAAGCCGCTGCACCGCGGGCTGCTCCTGCGCATCGCGCGCGTCGCCGGCAAGGTCGCCGGCCAGGATTTCGAAGTCATCGCGCCCCGGCCGGATGACTTCGCGACGGTGGTGAAGCGCCTGTCGAAGGGAATCTAATCAGCCCTCCGAAGGGAAGCGCAGGCTCATGTGCCGGCGGGCGGATCCTCGCCGCCGTGCGAAACGATGGCTTCGCGGAGCAGACGGTCATGCCGGTACGACATGATGATATAAAGCCCCACGCCGACGCAGATGCAGGAGTCGGCGACGTTGAAGGCTGGAAAGCGGTAAAACGGCAGATGCACGTCGATGAAATCGATGACGTGGTCGCCGAATAGTCGGTCGCGGACGTTACCCAGCGTGCCGCCGACGAACAAGCCGAAGGCCAGCTGGCCGCCCTGCAGTTCGCGCAGGAGCTGCTTACGCCAGCGCCAGACGAGCGCGAGCACCGCGAGCGCGAGGAGAATCAGGAACGGGCGGACGTCATGCTCGGCACCCAGCCCCCAGGCGGCGCCCTTATTGCCGACATGGACAATCCAGAGCCGCTCAAAGAGCATGATCGGCGGACGGGACAGATCCTGAGAGAAGTAGGTGCCGAACGGGATGTGCCGCACGACGAGCAACTTGGTGGCGATGTCCACGACAATCGCGACCACGCAGATCAGCCAAAAGGACCGATAGGGGCGGAGGCGGGACAGCATGAACCTCAGCCCGCTCAGGTGTCGCTAGGCTCGTCGTCACCACCACCGCCGCCGGTGCCGAAGCCGACTTCATCGCCGATTTCGCCGAGCGGATTGCCGCCGCGGCGCCGATGGGCGCGACGGTTGCGCTCGAGGTCTTTCTGGCCTTCAAGGGAATAGCGGGTGAAAGGAACGGCGATCAGGCGCGCGGCCGGGATCGGCTTGCTGGTGATTTCGCACGTACCGTAGGAGCCCCTCTTCATGCGGTCGATCGCGTCGGCAATCTCCTTGAGGGCTTCCTGCTCGTTCGAGATGAGCGAGAGGGCGAAGTCGCGGTCGGCGGTGTCGGTGCCGGCGTCGGCGAGGTGCTGCGAGTAGCCAGAAAGGTCGCCGGCGTCGTCTTTACCCGACTTCTTGAGGGCTGACTCGGAGTGGAAGGCGAGGCCCTTGTGCAGCGCGTCGCGCATGTCGACCAGGAGGCGGTAGTAGCGGCGGAATTTCTCGGGGACCTGCTTGGATTCGTCGACGAAACCTTCGCCCTTACGGAAGGGGTTGGAGCCGCCGAGGAGTTCAGAGATGGAAGCGGTAGCGATGTTGTTCGAACGGTTGCCCTGCGAGCGAGCGGCCGCGGCGGCCTTCTCGCGCGCCTTACGCTCCTCGTCCGGAACCCAGACGTTGAGCTTGGTCTTGGACTTGTTACGCTTCTCGAGGTAGACCTTCAAATCGTTGATCGTGTAGAACTGCAGCTTGGGACGTGGCACGACCACCAGTGCGTCGGACTGGTGATGCACGTCGCGGTGCTTGTTCAGCAGTCCCTTCTGCACGGCCCGATCGACCTTGGGGGCCTTGGCACCCTTGGCGCCTTTGGCCGAAGCCGTCGCGCCCTTCACGTTCTTCGCGAGAACAACCGGTGCAGTCTTGGCTCCCTTACCCTTGGCGAGCGGAGCCGCGACGACCTTGACGGCTTTGACCGGGGCGGCGGGCTTGCCTTTGACGGGAGCCGCCTTGGTGAGCGGCTTCGGCGCCGGCTTGGCCGCGAACTTGGCCTTGGCCTTGACGGCGGGCACGGGCTTCTTGGCGGACTTCTTGGAATCGTTTTTCTTGGACATCGGAAAGGAGGGTTAGAGTTGCGGGTACTTGGAAAGGAGAGCTTCGCGGCACCGTGGGGATACCATACCAAATCTGCCGGCTTCCACAAGAGCGGGAACCCATCGCCAAGAGCGGGGGCAGCGGACGCCTTCGGCTTTGTCGACGGCGAAGTCCAAGGTGGCACCAGCCTGCGGCTTGAGCTGAACCGAGGAGACAATCCACAGCTCGGTCAGAAGGGCCTGGTGGGCAACTAATAGGGTAAAATCGGCATCCGCCGCGTCACCTGTCACGACGACCGAGGCTTCGAGGGACTGGCCAATCTTCTTGTCCTGACGCAGGCGCTCCATGGGTACGTTGACCTGGGCGGCCAAGGCTTGGATGCGGGCGACGGCGGCATGGGCGGCCAAGCCAGCGGCATCCTCCCAGCGGGCATCGATCGCGGGCCAATCCTGCAAGTGGACGCTGGAGGCGTCCGTATACTCGGACTTGGCGTTGAGGTGCGACCAGGCTTCGTCCGCGGTGAACGGCACGAAGGGAGCGATGAGCTTCAGATAGGCGCGGAGGACGATGTCGATCGCGGTCTGGGTCGAGCGGCGCATCGGGTCGTCAGTCGCGGTGGTATAGAGGCGATCCTTGACCACGTTATGGTAGGTAGCGGAGAGCGTACCGGTCGTGAAGCCGGCGAGAGCCGACGCAGCGCGGTGGAATTCATTACGCTCGCAGGCGTCGGTGACCTCGCGGACGAGCTTGGCGGTCTCGACGAGTACCCAGCGGTCAATGGCGGTCATCTTCTCGACGGGCACGGCGTGCTGGGCGGCGTCGTAGTCGAAGAGGTTACCGAGCTGATAGCGCAGCGAATTGCGCATGCTGCGATACTGGTTTGAAATCGTCTCGAAGATCGCGTCGGAGAGCGGGATGTCGCTCTGGTAGTTCTCCGAAGCAACCCAGAGGCGCACGATGTCGGCGCCGTACTTCTTGACGGTGTCGTCGGCGGTCTGCGGCTTGCCGTCGGACTTCGAGATCTTCTGGCGCTTCTCGTTCACCACGAAGCCGTGCGTGAGGACGGCGCGGTAGGGCGCGGAACCCTTGACGGCGATGGCGGTCCAGAGCGAGGACTGGAACCAGCCACGATGCTGGTCGGAGCCTTCGAGATAGAGGTCGGCCGGCCAATGCAGGTCCTTGTGCTTGGCGCAGACGGCGAGATGGCTCGAGCCGGAGTCGATCCACACATCGAGCGTGTCGGTGCCCTTGCGGAGATCCTTCGGCCAAGCAGCGGGAACCGGTGCGCCGGCGAGGATCTCCTCGACGGAAGCGGCCCACCACCAATCGCCACCGCGGGTCGCGACCTGCTGGGCGACGTGACGCACGACGGCGCCGTCGAGATAGGATTCGCCCTTGGACGGCGAATAGAAAGCCGGGATCGGCACACCCCAGGCCCGCTGACGCGAGATACACCAATCCGGACGGCCTTCGAGCGCGGCACGGATACGGTTTTCGCCGGAGGCGGGAATCCACTTCACTTCGCTGACGGCGGCGAGGGCCTTCTGGCGCAAGTCGCCGCGATCGAGGCCGACGAACCACTGATCGAGCGCGCGGAAGACGACGGGCGTCTTGGAGCGCCAACAATGTGGATAGGAGTGCTCGAAGCTCTGCGCCTTGAGCAACGCGCCCTTGGACTTGAGCAATTCGAGCACGGCGATGTTCGCGGGGTTCTTGCCGTCGGTCTCGAGGACGGTGATGCCCACGAGCGCGGCCGGGACCTTGCCGTCGTCGGCATAGGTGCCGTCGTCGCGCACCGGACAATACGGCTCAAGGCCATACTTGTTGCCGGTCTGGTAGTCTTCCAGGCCGTGGCCGGGCGCGGTGTGCACGCAGCCCGTGCCGGCGTCCGTCGTGACGTAGTCGGCGAGCACAATGGGGGAAGCGCGGTCGATGAAAGGATGCTGCGGCTGCAGGCCTTCGAGCGCGCGGCCCTTGACCTTGAACCCATCGGTGGCGCCTTCGAGGGCGCACGCGGCGACGAACGCTTCGCGCAGCGCGGAGGCCACGAGGAACGAGCGCTCGCCATGGCGGACCTCGACGTATTCGAGCTCGGGATGCACGGCGATCGCGAGGTTCGCCGGCAACGTCCACGGCGTGGTGGTCCAGATGACGACGGAAAGCGGGTGCGCCGGCGCCAGCTGCTTGGCGGCAGGATTGGGCACGGGGAACGCCACCCAGACGGAGTGCGAGCGCTTGTCCTTGTATTCGATTTCGGCTTCCGCGAGGGCGGTCTGGCAAGGGATGGACCAGTAGACCGGCTTCTTCGAACGGTAGACCAGGCCCTGCTCGACGAAGCAAGCGAAGCCGGCCAGGATCTCGGCTTCGTACGCCGGATCCATCGTGCGGTATTCGGACGACCAATCGGCGAGAATGCCCAGGCGCTTGAACTGGCCCCGCTGTTTCTCGATGAAGGCGGCGGAGAACTCCGCGCAGGCCTTGCGGACGCCGAGGGCGTCGAGCGACTGCTTCTTGGCCTGTAGTTCCTTCATTACCTTGTGCTCGATCGGCAGACCATGGCAGTCCCAGCCGGGGACGTAAGGCGTCCGGAACCCGCGCATGGATTTATAACGAAGGATGGAGTCCTTGAGCAGCTTGTTGAGGGCGGTGCCGATGTGCACGTCGCCGTTAGTGAACGGCGGTCCGTCATGGAGCACGAAGGCCGGCTTGCCGGCGGCGCGGGCCTGGATCTGGCCATAGAGACCGTTGCGCTCCCAATGGGCAAGGCGGACGGGTTCGCGTTCGGCGAGGCCGGCCCGCATGGGGAAGTCGGTCACCGGCAGGTTGAGGGTATCCTTGAGCTCTTCGGCCATTTTTGACGTGTTAAAGTGGATCGGTGAAGGGCTTACGCACCCCTCGGGGCGGGCAGGGTGAACGGGTAAGCCTGCGAGGCAAGGGCGGAGATGGGGTCCCAACCCCCTTCCGGGCGAGGCGGGATTGACAGGGCGGACGGGAAACGCACGAATGCAGCCCCATGGATAACATGAAGCCCAAGCTCATCACCAAGCAGGCGGTCGTCATCGACCTCGTCCTGACGGTGGTCTTCTTCGTCTGGATCACCACGATCCTCAAGAAGCACGTGCCTTGGGCCGAAGCTGGCCAGACCGCCGTCCTCCTGGGTGCCGCCTATTGTGGTCTCTGCCTCGCCGGCGTGTTCTGGATGGCCCTCAACCTCTTCCGCGTGACCCTGGCTGACCAGATGCTCCCGAAGACGGTCGACGCTAAGCAGTCGAACTAAGCCGCCCTGCCCGCCTACTTGGCGGCCGGGACGACCAAATTCATCGCGGCTTCGACTTCCCGACGCAGTTCGTCGGCCAGCTTCCGTTCCTGCTGATACTCGGCCCACAAGGCGGCGAGCTCTTCTGGCTTGGCCTCGGGAAACCGCTCCAGCCAGGCTCCGAAAGTGCGCCACGAATTATGGAAGATGGGATTCTGCCGCAGGATTTCGCGACGCAGTCCCGCGAGCCGCGCTTTGATGACGGCCTGCACCGCCGGCAGGTTGCGATACTTAGGGAGGTCTTTGCCGGCAATGAGTTCGTCGCCCTGGCCGACGTCGAAGACGAAGCGCGAGATGTCGTCGAGCGACTCCGCCGACTCGTACATGCCGAGGCTGACGGGAGCCCGGGAGAGGAGCAGCTCCGCGCGATGGACGAGCCACCATTCATCCGGAGATTTGGCCGCCGTCGCCAAGAACTTAAGGACCGAATCTCCACGCGCGGAGGCGATCAGCGCCTTCGCCTGCTCCGCCGGCGAGCCGAGCGTCGGGCGCAAGGCGCGCCAGAACAGGAAAGCCTCCCGCTCCGGCGCCTTGCCCGCCACAATCTCCGCTAAGGTGGAAGGAATCGCCTGCCGCCCTTCGCGATACCAGTAATCGTTCATCGAGGGCCGCAGCTGCGCGAGCACCTCGCAGGCCAAGGCCTGCCGCGCCCACGGCTCACTGGCGTTCGCCGGCTTCCCGGCCACCAAAGCGACCCGCGCCAGCCATGCGCCGGCCGCCGCTTCGGCGGCGCGACCGGGAGCCACCAGACCATCACCCAAACGGACGACGACGAGCACCGTGCCGGCACCGACCCTCGTCTCAAGCGGAGCGAAGCCAGGGATGTCCGCCACTTCGAGCCGCGCGAGCGGCGGTGGGGGTGGCGGAAGGTTCAGCGCAAATTCGAGATGACGCTGCAAGGCCGCGCAATGCGCGGCCACGAAACTGACCTCCGACACCTTCTCCCCGGCGACCAACGCAATGGGCGTGTCGCTCGTGTAGACGTGCGCTGGCACCGGCGGCACGGGCTCGGCCGCGGCCAACCATGCGCAGGCAGCCAGGAGGCTCACCATATCAGACACCGCCGAAGTGGCCTTCGTCGACCTCCAGCGGTTCGCCGCCGGAAATATGCAGGGGTTCACCCAGCGGAGACTGGTCGTTCTTCCAGACTTCGACGGTGGCAGGAGCCTCGGGGTCGGGCGAAATCCACTGCCAGCGTCCGATGCCGAGGAAACTCATGGGGACGCCCTTATCCTGGCTCAGGCCAGAGCCGGTGCCACGGACGAATGGCTTGTTGCCGATGCCGATCATGAGGTTGACGATGAGCGCGGTGCCCGTGCCGGCGGCGGTCGACTCAGGGGCGGAAGGGGCGGCGGGCGGCTCTTCTTCGATCTCCTCGATGACCTCTTCCTCTTCCTCTTCTTCCTCTTCGGTCTCCGCCGGAGCGGAGGCTACCGGAGGATTTACGCGGGCCTCACTCGCCACCGCACGGATGGCTTCAAGGGATGCTTCGACCTTGTCGACGGACTGGGCAGCGGACTTGGCGGCCTTCTTGATCTCGTCGCGAACGGACTTCAGTTCGCCTGCGAGCGTCTGCGCGAACTCGGCCTTGGCCTTGCCGGCGGCTTCGGCGGCCTCGTCGGCATCGGCGACCACGGCGCGGACGGTGGTGGCCAACGCATCAACCTTCTCGGTTAACTCGTCGATCGCGTCGGTGGACGGGGATGCGGCGGCGGCGTCTTGCAACTTCTTCTCCAGCGCGGCGAGGGCGGACTTCAGGGCATTGATCTCGGCGGACGCGCGCTGGGCCACGGCCCCAGCGGAAGCCTCGGCGGCTTTCAGCGCGGACGTCTCCGCCTCGGCGATGCGGCGGTTCAGGGCTTCGTTGCCGGCGCGGACGTTATCACGCTGGAGGTCGATCTCCTCGGCGAGCTTGGCGCGGAGGCGGGCCGCCTCGGCCTGGCGCTCGGACTTGCCCCCGCCGTCCTTCAGCACCGGAATCACCACGATCAGCGAGGCGGCGAGGATGGCGACCATGATCAGGAAGGTGTCCAGGCCGTCGCGCTTATCCGGCATCACGACTAGGATCGCGATCACCGCAATCAGGTCAGCGGCGACCAGGAACCATTTTTCTTTGAGCAGTTTCTCGAGTTCGCGATTCATATTGGGGGTACGGGGTAAGGGGTGTGATCAGCGCGGGCGCTCGACGAAGCCGACCTTGCGATTGACCTTAGAGAGCGTGCGGAACGCGGTGGCCTGGGCCTGTTCGGCGCCGGACTTGAAAATGCGGTCGAGCTCACCGCGGTCCTTGATGAGTTCGTCGTAGCGCACGCGGACAGGGTCGAGCGTCGCGACCACGGCGTCGGCGACGGTCTTCTTGAAGTCGCCGTAGCCCTTGCCGACGAACTCGGACTCGAGCGTGGCGATGGAGCGGCCCGTGCAGGCGGACATGATGGAAAGCAGGTTAGTGACGCCGGGCTTATCGGGGCCGGAACGGACATCGGCGGTAGAGTCGGTCACGGCCGACATGATCTTCTTCCGCACGTCCTCGGGAGGGTCGGTGATGAAGACCGTCGCGCTGTGATTGGGGTCGGACTTTGACATCTTCGCGGTCGGATCCTGCAGGGACATGATACGCGAGCCGACCTTGGAAATAAAGGGCTCGGGCACCTTGAAGGTATCGGAGTAGCGGCTGTTGAATTTCTCCGCGAGGTCGCGGGCGAGCTCGAGATGCTGCTTCTGGTCGTCGCCGACTGGCACGAGCGAGGCGTTATAGAGCAGGATGTCCGCCGCCATGAGCACCGGGTAGAAAAGGAGCCCGGCGTCGACCGACTGCTGCTTGCGCGACTT
>CAMDQP010000033.1 GCA_945906115.1 Opitutus sp. GAS368 | reverse complement strand
GGCCTGAGCTGCAAGAATCCGACCCAAGTCATCAATAACCCCAAGTTCCTCGCGATGATCGACGAACTCCGCGGGCGCTATGACCGTATCTTCATCGACTCGCCGCCCATTGGGGCGGTCTCCGACGCGCTCCATCTCCTTCCGAAGGTGGACGGCGTTCTCTACGTCGTCCGCTATAACACCGTCAACCTGCGTAACGCGACCTCCTGTCTGGCCCGTCTGCGCGAAGCCCAAGCCCCGTTGCTCGGGGTCGTGCTCAATGCGATGTCCCTCCGGATGGCCTCCGCCTATACGGACACCTACGATTCCTCCTACCGCAAGTATTACGTCGACGAAACGCGCAGCCAGGCCGGCGCGGATTCGACGAAATCCTGATTTCCTCCCATGCGCCTAACCCTGTTGCTCTTGTCCGGTCTGGCCTTCGTCGGCTGCCAGAACGTCCCGATCACGGGCCGTTCCCAGTTCATCCTCGTCGACGAATCGGAAGTGGTCTCGATGTCCGCCTCAGAGTTTTCGAAGATGAAGAAGCTGCCCGGCGACAAGCGCCTGGCCAAGGTCAGGGAAATCGGTCTCAAGATAGTCACCGCCGCCCGCCGCGACGACAAAGCTGGCGTCCTGCCCCCTTCTTCGAAGTGGGAGTTCGCCATCATCGACGACAAGACCCCCAACGCTTTCGCCATGCCTGGCGGCAAGATCGGCTTCAACACCGGCATGTTCCAGTATGCGCCAACCGACGACGACATCGCGGTAATCCTTGGCCATGAAGTTGCCCACGTGATCTGTCGCCATGGCTCCGAGCGCGTCTCGCAGGTGGTGGGCGTCGCGATCGCGGCCGCCGTTGCTGACGAGGCCACCAAGAATTCTTCGGCGAAGACCCGCGCCTCCTGGATGGCCGCGGTGGGTATCGGTGCGCAATACGGTATCCTCCTTCCGTTCAGCCGTAGCCATGAATCGGAAGCTGACCACCTGGGTCTGCTGTTCATGGCTCGCGCTGGCTTCAATCCGGAGGCCGCTCCAGCTTTCTGGGGCCGCTTCGCTAAGGCCGGCAGCAAGACGCCTGAATTCCTCTCGACGCACCCATCTGACAGCACCCGCGTGAAGCAGCTCCAGAGCTGGCTTCCGGAGGCCAAGGCCCAGATGCCGAAGCAGCCGTAAGGCTCTCTACCGGCGATCGGGCACGAGTGGGCAGGTGAGATACACCCCTTTGGGGTCGTTCAAGGCGCGGATTGAACGTAGCCACTTGGCGTTGGCCTTGAGGAAATCCTTGGCCGGATCCGCCGATGCCTTGGCGAAGAGGGGCGAGTCACTATCGCCATCCGAAAGGAGCTGCTGAAGGAGGTTCTCGCGACCAGAATTCAGGGCCGGGACCTGAATCAACTCGGCCTCGTCAATCTTGGCGAGCAGCTTGGCCTCCTTAATGGCATCGCGCAGGCCACCGAGTTTATCCACGAGGCGCAGGCCGCGGGCGTCCTCGCCCAGCCAGACGCGGCCTTGGGCAATTTCGTGCACGCCGTCGCGCTTAAGGTCGCGCCCTTCGGCGACGATGCGCAGGAAATCTTCGTAGACGCCGTCCACCGAGGTCTGCACGATCGCCAGTTCCTCGGGAGTCGCGGCGCGATGCTCGGCAAGCAGGTCGGCGTAACGGGCGGTCTTCACGCCGTCGGTGCCGAGCTGTACCTTCTTCGCTAGCTCGTCATAATTGAGATGGAGGCCGAAGACGCCGATTGATCCGGTGATTGTTGAGGGGTCCGCCATGATGAGGTTGGCTTTGGCGGCGATATAGTAGCCGCCGCTGGCTGCGACATCGCCCATCGAGACGACCACGGGCGTGCCCTGGCTCTTGAGGAGTCCAACCTCGCGCGCGACGACGTCGCTGGCGAAGGCCGAGCCGCCCGGACTGTTCACGCGGAGCACGATGGCCTTGATACGCTTGTCGCCGCGCAGCAGGCGAAGATCGCGGGCTAGGCGGTCGCCGCCGATGTCGCCCGGTGCGCCCCAGCCGTCGACGATTTCGCCTTCAGCGTAGACGATCGCGATAATGGGGCCGTTTTGCGGCAAGGTCACCTTATGGGCGTAGCGGTGCAGGTTTACCTGCTGGAAGGAAGTCCCTGAGTCGTCGGCGCCCGCACCCGCGGCCCGGACCTGCTTGACGAGCTCGTCGCGATGCATGGCCTTGTCGGCCAGCTTGAGCTCCACGGCTTTCTGCGCGTTGAAGACGCCGGCCGAGTTGACCGTCTTAGAGAGGGCGCCAGCGGAAAGACCACGCGATTTCGCGACGTCGCCAAGGACGCGTTTCCAGATTCCGCCCATCAGGGCTTCTGACTGCTCGCGGGCTGCCTCGCTCATGACTCCGCCAAGGTAAGGCTCCACGGCGGATTTATATTTACCAACCTTGGTCACCTGAACGCCGATGCCCAGGAGCTTCAGCGAGTCGCCAAAATACATGTTATAAGAGGCGAGGCCCTTGAGTTCCACTTCACCGGCAGCATGCAGGTAGACCTTGTCCGCAACGCTCGAGAGGTAATATTCGCCTTGGCTGCCGTTCTCCATCCACGCGATGACGGGCTTACCGCTGGTCTTGAAGGCGGCGATGGCCTTACGGATCTCGGCCTTCTGGGTGACACCGGCGGCGAGCGAGCCGCTGAGTAGAATGCCAACGATGTTTCGATCTTTGGCGGCGAGGTCGATTGCTTCTAGTGCGCGGAGCAGGTCGAGTTCGGGTCCGCTGCCGCCGAGTAACAGGAGGTCGAGGCCCGGGGCGCCGTGGGCCGGGGTGTCGTTAATCGTGAGATCTCCGCCGATAACGAGCATCGACTTGGGCTTCACGGAGACTGTGGCGGACTCATGGTTGCTGCCGGCCGAACTCGCGAGCGAGACGATGAGGACGATCAACGCGAAGCCGCCGACGGCGAAGGCGAGGAAAGTGCCGAGTACGGAGGCGAAGACGGACTTGAAGAAATCTTTCATGGGAGGCGGAAAGGGGCGGGTGTCGTTGAAATGATGCTTTCGTGTCTCCCTTTCGCCAATCAAAAGCTCATTTTTGGGTCCCTCTTTCCGCTCGATGCCGCCCGTCTCGGGGGCTAGTTTCTCGCTATGTTAGAGACCACGTCCTCGGCCGGCGCCGCCACTTCCCGCAAGGCCTTGGCCATCAACCTCGACCGGTCGGCCTACGGGGCCTTCGCCGAGATTGGGGCTGGTCAGGAAGTGGTTCGGCACTTCTTCAAGGCCGGTGGCGCTTCGGGTACGGTGGCGAAGAGTATTTCCGCCTATGACATGCGTGTCAGCGATGCGATCTACGGCCACCCGCAGCGCTACGTCTCCCGCCAACGGCTCGAGCAGATGCTGGATCACGAGTACGGTCTCTTGGTCGATCGACTGAAGGCTGAACGAGGCCCGGTGACCCGCTTCTTCGCCTTCGCCGACACGGTCGCGACCACGCCACATGATGGCAAAGGGCAGGGGCACTCCTGGATCGGTATCCGCTTTCAAGACCATCCACAATCTGAGCCGAGCGAGGTCATTCTCCATCTTCGCCTTTGGGACAAGGACGCAGACCGTCAGCAGGACGCCCTCGGCGCCGTCGGCGTGAACCTCATCCATGCCGCCCTCAATACCTGCGATAGCGTCGACAACTTCCTCACCGCCCTGGTCGACGAAGTGGGCGCCGGCCGCGTCGAGGTCGAGTTCGCCCATTTCAGCGGCCCAGCTTTTGGGGCCTTCGACAATCGCGCGGCCGCCCTGCGGCTCGTCCGCCTCGGCCTCACGGACGCCGTGCTCTTCGGCCCGGAAGGCGATCCGCAGGTCCCGAGCGAATACTTCCACAAGCGCTCGGTCTTGGTCGCCCGCGGTACCTTCCGTCCGATATCGCTCGTCAATGTGGACATGCTGGCCTGTGCTTTGCGTGCCCTGCCCGAGGGCGGCAAGGACGTGGTCCCGCTGTTCGAGATGTGCATCGGCTCCGACCCGCACCCTGAATCCGAGCTCATCGACCGCATCCGCCTCGTGGGCGCGATGCAGCACCCCCTCCTGGTCACGCGCCATCGCGGCTGGTACCGTCTCCCGGCCTATTTCCGCCTGCACACCACGGGTAGCATCACGCTGGTTGCGGGCATGAACAACCTCGTCGACCTCTTTAATCCAGAGCACTACACCCACCTCGAAGGCGGCGTCCTGGAGTCTTGCGGCCGTCTCTTCAAGGATGGCGTCCGCGTCATGGTCTACCCGATGCGAGGGGATCAACTCCGCCGCCTGATCCTGGACCCCGTCGCCTGCAAGGTCTGCTTCCCGTCGAGCTACAGCGTCGCTGAAGATTCGGTCGTGACCGCTTCCGCCATCCAGATGCGCCCCTCGGTGGCCGGCCTGTTCCAGCACCTGCTCAATAACGGCTTCCTCGTGCCGATCACGGGGGCGGACCCCTTAGCAATGGCCAGCCAGCCTCGCACCTTGGCTGAACGAATCCGCAAGAATGAGGGCGGCTGGGAAAAAGAAGTGCCTCCTCCGGTTGCGGTCGCGATCCGCAGTCTTAAGTTGTGGGCGAGGTAGCCCATGCCCGTCACTTCTCTGCCCCCCGCCCAGGATACCGAGCTCTCGCTCTCCGTTGAACGTGCCTACCGTGAGTCGCTGGTGACCGATCGGCTCGGTGCCCTCTGGTCGCTCATCCTGGCGAAGTGTTTCCTGGCCCAATGGGCGATCCTGCAGTTCGCGATCCCGATCAGCGGGCCGCGCTACATCTGGACGCTCACGCTGATTATGGCCGTGGTGGCGTCGGCGTATTATCTGCACGCCCATCGGGTGAGACTGTACCTGTTGCCCACGCATTTCCGCGTGAATGCCGCGGTGCTGGCGGGGCTCGTCGTGGCGTTAGGTTTTGTGGCGTACGCTTATTTCGCCCGCGGCCTGCTGTCAGCCCCGCTGGCCTCGTCCCTGGCGGCGGTGTTGCTGGGTTCATGGTCCCTTGCGCGCGCGGCCTTGCGTCGCGCCTGGCCACCTTTGTTCGGCGCCTTCCTCTGGTGGGGCCTAGCCGCCACGGCCCTGCGTTCGCCGGCCGACCAGGCGTTGCTCTGGCTGGGACTGGGCTTGCTGTGCGCGCAGGCGTTGCCGGGCTTTGCGATCGCGGCCCAGGCGTCCCGCCGTCGCGTCTGATTAGGCCGAAGCCTTGGCGCCGGCGCTGTTCATGAGGTGCGTCATGAAGCGCTTCATGGCCGGCGTCAGGACGCGGCCCTTGCGGTGCAGGATGGCCAACGGTCGGGCCACTCGGCGGTCGCGTAGCCGGAGCATGACGAGCGTGCCTTGCTCGACTTCTTGGCGGATGGTGCCTTCGGGGACCAGCGCCACGCCCGCGTCGACTTCCACCGCGCGCTTGAGCGTCTCGATGTTGTCGAACTCCATGGAGGGTTCGAGCTCGATGCGCTGTTCGCGAAAGAACTGGTCGAGCGCCTTGCGCGTCGGGATATCCTGGTCGAAGCCGATGAACTTGCCGCCCTGCAGGTCGGCGAGGTCGATTTCCTTTTTGCCTGCGAGCTTATGCTTGGGCGAACAAATGGCGACGAGCTGGTCTTCCATCAGGGGGATGATTTCCACCTGACGGGTTTTCTGGGGGAAGGCGACGAGACCGAAGTCCACGGCGTTGGAGATGACGTCATCATAGACGAGGTTCGAGCGACGGTATTCGACGCGCACGTTGACGTGCGGGAACTCCTGCATGAAAGACTTCACGTGCGGCGGGAGCTCGTGGAGGCCGATCGAGACGATTGTCGAGATATGGACGGTACCGCTGACGACCTTACGCATCTCCTGCATCTCGCTACCGACCTGTTCGTAGCGGTTGAGGATGTCCTTGGCGGCCTCATAGAGACTGCGGCCTTCGCGCGTGAGTCGAAACTGCTTCTGACTTCGGTCCACGATCAGGACGTTGAAATGCTTTTCCATCGAGCGGAGCTGCTGGCTGACGGCCGACTGGGTGATGGCGTTGAGCTTGGCGGCCTTGGAGAAACTTTCGTTGTCTACCAAGTCGCGGAAGATCTTCAGGTTCTCGATATGCATGGGAATGAAAGACCCAATAATTAATGATTCTAATGGGTCATGGCTTCAAGTGTAGATATGCTAATCCTAGGCCATGCCCCCCAGGAGGCCTCGGGAGCCCGACTGGTTGACTCCCCGCCCGTTCTCCCTCCCTCTGGTTCAAATGGTCTCCGCCGACCAGTTTAAGGCCCACTATGATGGGGTGTTGACCCGTATCGCGACCGCCTGCGCGCAGGTCGGCCGCGACCCGGCGTCGGTCAGGGTGCTGCCTGTGACCAAGACCAACCCGGTGGACGCCGCGTTGATGGCCTACGGGCTCGGCTTGCGGGCCGTTGGCGAGAATCGCGTGCAGGAGGCCGCAGGAAAGCGCCCGATGGCCCCCGCCGACCTTCGCTGGGAACTCATCGGTCATCTCCAGTCCAACAAGGCCAAGCAGGCTTTGCAGGTCTTCGATGTCATCCAGACCGTGGACTCGTCTGATCTGGCCGTTCGCCTGGGTCGTCTGGCCGGCGAGATGGGCCTGCGGCCGCATATCCTGCTTCAGGTCAACTCCGGTGACGACCCCGCTAAGTTCGGGTGCGACCTCGCCGATGCTCCTCGGTTGCTTGAGGCGGCCTTGGCCCAGCCGGCCTTGGTCGTGCGGGGGCTCATGGCCGTTGCGCCGCTCTCCGAGGATCCGGCTGACGCCGATCGTACCTTCGCCGAACTTCGCCTCTGCCGCGACGCCTTGGCCGCCCGTTTCGGCGTCAGTCTCCCGGAATTATCGATGGGCATGAGCGGAGACCTTGAATCCGCCGTCGCCGCAGGTTCTACTTGTGTCCGCCTAGGCTCGACCTTGTTCGGCCCGCGTCCCACCGCATGATCCGCCGCCTTCAAATTCGCGACCTCGCCCTGATGGATCGCACCGAGCTCGAGCTGGGCTCGGGCTTCACGGTGGTCACGGGCGAGACCGGCGCGGGCAAATCCGTCCTGCTCGGCGCGCTTTCGCTCCTCGCGGGTAATCGCGCCGCGAAGACGATCGTCCGCAAGGGCTCCGAGGAATGCTCGGTCGAAGCCGAACTCGAGACGGACAGCGACAAGCGGTTCGACGAAGTGCTGAAGTCCCTCGACCTACCAGCCTGCGATGACGGCTTGCTCATCCTGAAGCGTTCGGTCCATGCGACCAAGGCGGGTCGCATCACGATTAACGGCGGTTCGGCCACGCTCACGCAGCTCCAGCAACTCGGCGAACTGTGGATTGATTTCCACGGCCCCGGCGAGCCGCAGAAGCTGATGCGCGCCGAGACTCAGCTGGAGATGCTCGACTTGCATGCCGGCCTGGCCGCCGCGCTGGCGACCTACCGCACGGGCTGGCGTCTGCGCAACGACCTGCTCCGCGAAGCGGCCGAAGCCGCCACGGCCGAACGTCTTTCCGAAGACGAAGCGGCCTTCCTGCGCTCCCAGCTCGAGAAGCTCGATTCGCTCGACCTCTCCGAAGAGGCCATCGCCAAACTCGAACGCGACCATGCTCGCTCCTCCCGCGCCCAAGAACTCGCGGTCTTACTAGGCCAGCTTGAGTCCGGTCTGGGTTCCGACGGACTCGGAGAGGTGCTGCCGAGGCTGCTCAAGGCCGGCGACGATATCGCCCGCATTGATGCCGACGCCGAAGCGCTGCGCGACCGTTTGAATTCTCTCGCGGCCGAAGCGGAAGACATTCGCGCCGACTTCGCGCGCCTCGGCCGCGGGCTTTCCTCCGACGAAGAATCCGCCGCCGAGCTAGAGGGGAAGATGAACCTCTGGCTGGAGTTCCGTCGCAAGTACGGACCAGGCGCTGAAGCGGTCCGCGAGAAGCGCGAGGCGCTCCGCCGTCGGCTGGCCTCGCAGGGCGATGTCGAAGCCCGCGTCGCGAAGCTGAAGGCCGAGGCGGCCAAGGTGGAGAAGGAACTCCGCAAGCAGGCTGAGGCTCTCCGCGTGGACCGCACGAAGGCCGCCGAGAAGCTCGCCGCTGCCGCCCGCAAGATGCTGGGTTCGCTCGGCTTCAAGAAGGCTGACCTACGTATCGAGGTCGGGGTCGCCGAACTCGGACCCCATGGCGCCGATGCCGTCCGCTTCCTTTTCTGCCCGAACGCCGGCCAGGACCTCCTTCCTCTCGACCAGATCGCGTCCAGTGGCGAAGCCGCCCGCGTGATGCTCGCCTTGAAGACCGTGCTCGCCGCCGTCGACCGCACCCCGGTTCTGGTCTTCGACGAGGTCGACGCCAATGTTGGCGGTGAGATTGGGGCGCAGGTCGGCCGTGAACTTGCCGTCCTCGGTAAGGGCCATCAGGTCTTCTGCGTAACGCACCTCCCGCAGGTCGCCGCCCTCGGTCATGCCCACCTGGTCGTCACGAAGACGCAGGACGATAAGTCGACGACGGTCGAGATCTCCCCGGTCCACGGTAAGCGCAAGGACCGCGAGTCCGAACTCGCTCGTATGCTCGGCGATCGCGCCAGCAAGGTCGCGCTCTCCCACGCCCGCGAGCTGCTCGACGGAGCGAAGTAAGCTCAGGCCTTCTTGACGAAACGATCGAGGCGCAGGCGTTGGATCATGCGCAGGCCGATCGCGGCCGCCCAAGGCTTAGGTAGGCGTGCCGAGAAGACGGCCAGGATCTTGTGCTTCCAGCCCGTGACCACGACCGGGCGATATGCGGCCATGCCGCGCACGGCTTCGTCCGCACATTCCTCCGAGGTCTGCCCACCGAGGCCGGTCGAGCTAGCGAAGCCGGCGGCCTTGGAAAAGTTCGTCGAGACGGGGCCGGGACAGATCGCCACGCAACGGATGCCATGCCGCTTCGCTTCAGCATCGAGCGCGACGCTCCAGTCGAGCATGAAGGATTTCGTCGCGGCATACGTCGTCATCAGCGGCGTGGGCTGGAATCCGGCGAGCGATGCAACGGTGGCGACCATGCCGCCGCGCGCTTTCAATTCGTCCCATAGGCGACCCGTGAGTTCGACCGGCGCGCGCACATTGACGTCGATCATCCTCAAGGTGTGGTCGACGCCCGGCGACGGAAACTCTCCGTAGGCGCCGAAGCCGCTGTTATTAATCAGTAGCATCCTACCTTCTCGGGGCATTAGTTTCCGTAATTCGGAGACAACCGACACGATGTCAGCGGGTTGCGAGAGGTCGCAGGTAAGGTGAGTGAAGTTCAGGGAATTCGGGACGCCCTCAGGTATCGTCCTAGAAAGGTTGAACACCACGGCTTTGGTCTCAGAATGACTGATACGCAAGAGTATCGCGCGTCCGATCCCGGAAGAAGCCCCTGATATGATGACCACGGAAAAACTCCTGAAGAATTCATCGACGGTCTTGTTCTTTGACATGGGCGCAGAGTCTCACGTCACCCCAAAAAACACAACACACATGACAAGTGCTCCGATCGTCGTGACGGGGGTCCATATGGACCTTACCGCCGCCCTGAAGGAAACGGTGTGCGCCAAGGTCGAAAGACTGCTGCGCCACAACCCGCGGATCATCCGCGTGCTCGTCGAACTCGTCTACACCCGCTGCAGCGACCATAGTCGCGAATTCGGGGCCCAGATTCATCTGGAACTGCCCGGCCCTGACATCGTCGTCCGGGAGGATTCCGATGATTTGTACAAGTCCATCGATATTTTGGTCGATAAGGTCGACCGCCAGCTTCGCCGCCGCCATCGCCTGGATAAGGAAAAAAGGAATCATCCGCA
>CAMDQP010000032.1 GCA_945906115.1 Opitutus sp. GAS368 | reverse complement strand
ACGCGCTCCAATGAGATTGCCCGGCCTTTGCGATCAGTGAGACCGGCCACGGTGATATGCGGGTCGTTCGGAACTCCCAGTAGGCGATCGCTGATAATCATGTGGCCGGTGGAGCTGACAGGCAGGTATTCCGTGACGCCTTCGACGGTGCCGGTGACGAGTGCGCGGCCGTAAGTGAAGTCAGCGCGGACTTCCTCGGGAGAGCGCGTTTCTCCGGCCGCGAACGCCGGCAGGGAGGAGAGCAGCCACAGACCGAAGGCGAAACGAAGCATGGGCGAGCATTAGGCTTCTGGCCGTCCCGGGGCAAGGAAAGCCGTCAAAAGGCCTTGTCGCTTGCCCTTGGGGGACGTTCCCGCTTTATGCAGGACATCACGACCATGTCGTCTTCCAGCCTCATCCCGACCACCGAACCACGCTTCCGCGTCCCGGACGCCCGCGGCCGTTTCGGTCAGTTCGGCGGGATGTACGTGCCAGAGACTCTGATGACGCCGTTGCTGGACCTGACCAAGGCCTACGATGAAGCCCGTCGCGATCCTGCCTTCCAGCAGGCCTTCGCGGACATGCTGCGCGATTACGCCGGTCGCCCTACTGGGCTCACCTTTGCCGAGTCTCTGACCAAACACGCCGGCGGAGCCCGAATCTACCTTAAGCGCGAGGACATGCTCCACACTGGGGCCCATAAGATCAATAATGTCATCGGCCAGGCTCTGCTCGCCATCCGTATGGGGAAGAAGCGCATCATCGCTGAGACCGGCGCCGGCCAGCATGGCACCGCTACCGCTGCTGTCTGCGCCCGCTTTGGCCTGAAGTGCGTCATCTACATGGGCGCGGTAGACATGGAACGCCAGGCCCTCAACGTCTACCGCATGCGTCTCATGGGCGCCGAGGTCCGGGGCGTCGAGGCCGGCCAGCGCACGCTCAAGGAGGCTGTCAACGAGGCCATGCGCGACTGGGTCACCAACGTTCGCGAGACGCATTACATTTTGGGGACGGCCTACGGTTCGCACCCTTATCCGATGATGGTCCGCGATTTCCACCGCATCATCTCCATCGAATCCAAACAGCAGATTCTGCGCGCTGAAGGACGTCTGCCAGACTATATCATCGCCTGTGTCGGCGGAGGCTCCAACGCCATCGGTGCTTTCTTCGAATTCCTTGACGAACCAAGCGTCCGCCTCATCGGCGTCGAAGCCGGCGGTCGCAGCATCAATAAAGGTGAGCACGCCGCGCGTTTTGCGGGCGGACGTCTTGGCGTACTGCAAGGCTGCATGACGAACATCTTGATGGACGCAGAAGGGCAGATCGAGGGAACACATTCCGTTTCCGCCGGGCTCGATTACGCCGCCGTCGGTCCAGAGCATTCTTATTACCGCGAAAAGGGTCGCGTGGACTACGCTCACGCGACCGACAGCGAATGCCTCGAGGCCTTTCAGCTCCTTTCCCGCACCGAGGGTATTATCCCGGCGCTCGAGACCAGCCACGCCGTCGCGCATGGCGTGAAGCTCGCCGCATCCTTGCCCAAGGAGCAGGTCGTAATCATCAATCTTTCTGGCCGCGGCGATAAGGATGTTTGGAGCGCCGCGCGCGCGATGGGTACCGAGCTTAAGCTCTGACCATGGCCGCTTCCTCGATGACGGGTTTCGGCCGGGCGGAGATCAATCTGCCTGGGGTCCGTCTTTCGGTCGAGATCGCGACAGTCAACCAGAAGAACCTCCAGGTATCGGTCTTCGGACCCGAAGCTTGGCCGGCCCTCGAATCCGCCGCCTCCGGCTGGATTCGCGCCCGCCTACAGCGTGGCAAAGTGACCGCCCGCGTGACCCAGGCCGCCGCCTCGGCGACCACTCGCCAATGGGATCATGAAGCGGTCGCCAACAGTCTCGATGAGCTCGGCAAAATCGCCCAGCACTGCGGCCTGAAGCTGAACGCCGACGGTGAGCTTTTGCTGCGCCTCGCCGAGAACAGCCGACGCCCGTCGGTCGTGCTCCCTGATTTCGTCGAAGCCGAGGCAGCCGTTCGGACCGCCTTTGAGGAAGCCCTTGGGAATCTCGTCGTCATGCGCCAGGCCGAAGGCGCTGCCTTGGCCAAGGACCTCCATGCGCGTCTCGTCAAGATGGCTGCAATGGTCGCAGGCATGGAAGAGGCCGAGAAGGCTGCGCCTGTTCGCCATCGTGATGCGATGCTTAAGCGACTCAAGGATGCCGGACTAAGCTTAGACGTCGCCGACGAGAGGGTGCTCAAGGAACTCGCGCTCTTCGCCGACCGCTCGGACATCACCGAAGAGGTCGTCCGCCTGAAAAGCCACAACGCCCAGTTTTCAGCAGAACTTGGACAGCCTAATTGCGGACGAAAGCTCGATTTCCTCATTCAAGAACTACTGCGCGAAGTTAACACCATTGGCAGCAAGGCCTCGGAAATTGCCACGACCAAGCTGGTTTTGGAGGCGAAAACCGAGATCGAACGCATCCGAGAGCAGGTCCAGAACCTGGAGTAAGGTTTTTCGGGTGCGGTATTGCCACGACCGCTTTCCCATGCCTTTGTCTATCAACACTTACGCAACGTCATGTCCAACAACCTCACCAAGCGTGACATCGTCCTCAAGATTTTCACGGACAAGGGCTACCCTCAGAAGCACATCCGCGACTCGGTCCAGATGACCCTCGATGCCATCAGCGAAGCACTGCTGGCCGGACGTGATGTCGAGCTCCGCAACTTCGGCGTGTTCCAGGTGCAGGTTCGCAAGAGCCGCATCGGACGTAACCCGAATCGCCCTGAGACGGATGTCGTCATCCCGAAGCGCGCGGTAATCAAGTTCAAGGCTGGCAAGGAATTGAAAGCCAAGCTCAAGTCGTACGACGTCGAGAAGCCCGCTCAGTAATTCCGCTTCGCGATGTCCGACATTCGAACGCTCCCCGGTTTCCGGGAGTTCTATCCTGAAGACCGCGCCGTCCTCGGGCATGTCATGGACGTCTGGCGCGGTGCCTGCCGTCGGTATGGCTTCCGTGAATGGGAGTCTCCCGTCCTCGAGCCTTTAGAACTCTTCACCGAGAAGTCCGGTGAAGAGATTGTCCGCCAGCTCTTCAACTTCGAAGACAAGGGTGGCCGCAAGGTCAGCCTGCGTCCCGAGATGACCCCTTCGTTGGCCCGGATGGTCGGCGCCAAGGCCAACGGCATGCCCAAGCCAATCCGCTGGTTCGCCATCGGTGAGAACTACCGCTATGAGAAGCCTCAGAAGGGCCGTCTCCGCGCATTTTATCAGCTCAACGCCGACTTGCTCGGCGAAGCCGGTCCGGCGGCCGACGCCGAAATCATCGCGCTGTGCGCCGACTGCCTGCTGGGCTTCGGTCTGACCCAGCAGGATTTCCTTATCCGTGTCTCCGATCGCACGCTCTGGTTCCGCTACCTCGGCAGCCTCGGCGTACCCGAAGCACAGGCCGCCGCCGTGCTCGGCGTGGTCGACAAACTGGAACGCGGCGCCCCCAAGGACCTGCTCGACGCCATGACGGCCGCCCTCGCTGGAACCGAAGTAGATCCGGTCACGACCCTCGAAGCCGCCCGCGCTTTCGCCAACACGAAGTCCCTAGCCGACCTCGAGAAACTCGCCGCCGGCGACGTTTCGATGACCGAGCGCCTCGCTGAGTGGAAGCATCTCCTCGGAACGCTCACCACCATGGGCTTTGGCGAATGTGTCGCCATCGACCTTTCCATCGTGCGTGGCCTAGCCTATTACACCGGCTTCGTCTTTGAAGCCTTTGAGACCGGCGGCGAAGCCCGCGCCCTGGCGGGCGGCGGTCGCTACGACGCCTTGGTCAAGAAGCTCGGCGGTCCGGACCTTCCCGCCGTCGGTTTCGGCATGGGCGACGTCACCTTGCGCGACCTCTTGGAACTCAAGAAGCTCATCCCGGCCTACGCCGACGGCCCTGACTTCTATGTCATGATCCTCGGCGACGACGCCCGTAACGCGGCGCTCGAAGACATCGCGAACCTGCGTCGCGCCGGTTTCCGCATGGAATACAATCTTAAGGACGGCAAGTTTCCCAAGCTCATCCAGTCGGCGGAAGTTGCCGGCGCAAAGTATGCGCTCGTCTATGGCGGCAGCGAGGTAGCGAAGGGCGTCGCCAAGGTGCGTAGCATGGCCGACCGTTCCGAAGCCGAGGTGCCGCGCACCGACCTGGTGCCAGCTCTCCGTGCCGTGCTCGAAGAAGGCATGCGCGCCATCCAGCCCTGAGGTCATGACTGAGCAGACGCGCCAGTACCAGGCTATGGCGAAGACTGCCTCCTGGACGATGGTCTCGCGTGTCCTTGGCCTATTCCGCGATCAACTGACCGCGGCGGTCTTCGGCGCTACGGCCATCGGCGCCGCATTCATCTTTGCATTCCAAATTCCGAACCTCTTCCGTCGGCTCTTGGGTGAGGGCGCGCTGACCGCGGCCATCGTCCCGGTGCTCGCGGATAAGTCAGTCAAAGAAGGCCAGCCGGCTGCATTCGGCTTCCTGAACTTCGTCCTGCGGAAGGTCTTCCCGTGGATGATCGGCCTGACGATGCTTGGCATCGGCTCAGCGTTGCTCTGGGCGCTGATTCGTCCGGTTGACAGCTCGGCGGCGATCCTGACCGCACTCTGTATGCCCTACATGCCGCTGATCTGCATCGCGGCGCTGTTCACTTCAGCGGTCAACCTCAGCGGACGTTTTGGCTTGGCTGAGATTGCCTCGGGCGTGCTCAACCTCTGCATGATCGTCGCCTTGGGCGTTTTCGGAGAGAACTTCGCCACGAACGACATGGGCAAGGCCGTGTGGCTCTGCATCGGTGCGTTGGTCGGGGGTGCGTTCCAGTTGCTCATTCCTCTCTGGGGCCTCCGTCAGGAAGGCTGGCATCCCCGGCTGGCGAACGCGGACGAGGCCGCGTGGAAGACCCTCAGCATCGCATTTCTACCGGCCGCGCTCGGAGCCGGGGTCCAACAGTTCAACGTGCTCATCTCGCGCGCTATGGCTTACAACGTCAGCGACGCCGGCCTGATGTATTACTATATCGCCAATCGCATCGTGGAGCTACCCATCGGCCTATTCTCGGCCTCCATCGCCGTCGTCATTTTTCCGACGCTCGCCACCGCCTTCGCCAGCCGCGATGTCCCGGCGCTCGCCCGCAACTACGGCCGAGGCATGCGCCTGGTCTTGGCGATCAACGTGGGCGCCGCGTTCGGACTAGCTGCCTTGGCCGTACCGATCGTGCAACTCCTTTTCCAATACGGAAACTTCAATAAGAACAACTGCGAAGCCACGAGCACGCTGCTGGTCCTGTTCGCCCTCGCCATGCCGTTCTATGCGATGATCTCGATCGTCACGCGGGCGCTTAATGTCGCCGGCCAGACCAAGGTCACGTTCATCGCCGCCATCCACGCGCTGGTCGTGAACGCCGTGGGTTCGCTGATCGCTGTCTGGATGGGCAAGGGCGTCGAAGGCCTCGCCTTGGCCAACGCCATCTCGACGATCTGGCAGTACCTCGTGCTTCGTCATTATCTCAGGAAGCATGCGCCTGAGTTCCTGACCGAGAGCCTATTTAAGCCAGCCATCCAGGTCATCGGTGGCTCGCTCGTCTTAGCCTTCATCTCATTCCAAGGTTACACCTTCCTGCACAACATCCTCACCGGCCATCTCAACGAGAAGCTGAATCTCATTCTCTCCATGGGTATCGCCGGACTGGCTGGCATGGTCTTCTACGCCATCTACCTGGATAAGCTAGGTTACCCGGAACGCGACCTCTTGCGCGGCTACGCCAACAAGGTGCTGCGGTTCTTCGGCGTCCAGCTCAAGGGGTGACCCGGAGGGCTTGGTAAGTGGCAGGGTGGTAGCGACGCAATAACGCCTCCAAGATGATGACGGACTCATTATCGATGGCACCATTGATGTTGGCCGGACGGAAGTGTCGTTGGAAAGCCGCCATGCATTCCTTCAGGCCGGCATCGCCAGGCTCAACTCCATAACCGTAGGATAAGAGTAAACGACGCGCATACTCGGGCGAAAGGTCGACCTTTCGGTCGACCGCATTAACGACGTCCATTTGCCACGGCCATGCACCGACACCTTGGGAGGCGAGTTTCGCCCATGGAAATTTCGTACCGGGGTCGATCTTGCGCCCGATGGCGATGTCGGAATGAGCCACCACGTTCCAGGGCTTGATGTCATGGCGACGGATGATGTCGGCGCAAAGGGCGAAGAGGATGTCGGCCTGCGCCTCCGAATAAGGATGGATATTACCGTCGAGGTTGATGATCTCGATGCCGATCGATTGTTGATTCAAGTTGGTCACGTTTCCCCAAGAACCACGGCCGGCATGATAAGCGGACATATCATCAGGCACCATTCGGATGACCCGAGGCTTGACCTCATCGGTCACCACGAAGTGTACCCCCACCTTATGATCAGGATCGCGCCCTTGGAGGGTCCGCAGGGAAGAGGCGAGGGAACCAGCGGTATGATGGAGGACGAGCAGGGTGATTTTCTCGCGGCGCAGCTCGGCGCCCAGAGACCCAGGCCCTTGTTCAATGACCAGACCCGTGAACGTTGGCTCACCCACGGCCGGCTTGATCTCCGGTTGGTTCGTCGTGGTACAGCCGACAAAACCGATAGAAATCATGACCCAAGCCAGTCCGAAACGGCAATATGAGCGAATGGGGGCGTTCATGGGGTTGTGGGCGTAAAGATAAGAAAGGGGTGAATTAACCCAAGTTAAAACCGTAATTACACATTATGTGTCTGTTATCATTGTGTTATATATGACTAGACATAATGTATATTGTGCGAAATACAGACCAGGACGGCAATCGTATGGAATTGAGTTATTGATTGGTCGATTGGATACGCTCATAACGGAACTTCCCCTAACCCATCTAGTTACGACTTTATGAAAGTAGCCCGCCACATCATTGAAGCACGCCGCGAGGCGATTGCTAAACTTCTCTCCAAGGTCGGGTACGTGCCTGTCCTGGAGATCTGCA
Organism: Opitutus sp. GAS368; assembly: GCA_945906115.1. GTDB lineage: Bacteria > Verrucomicrobiota > Verrucomicrobiia > Opitutales > UBA953 > UBA953. Next base: position 3,123 of record CAMDQP010000032.1, on the reverse strand, counting down.
AACAGTTCAACGTCTCTGAGGCAACGGCTCGTCGCGATCTGACTGAACTCGAAAACCAGCGTCGCATCACCCGAACTCATGGCGGGGCGCTCTCGGACTTCAATCGCAACTTCCCACCGCTTGACGATCGCAAGATCGAGGATGCCGAAGCCAAGCGTAAGATCGGCAATCTGGCCGCCACGCGCATTAAAGCTGGCATGACGGTCTATCTCGATTCGGGTTCGACCATTTTCTTCGCCGCTGAAGCCATCGCTTCCGCCAGTGTGCCTGACCTGCAGATCGTGACGACCTGCTTGCCGACCGCTCAGCTCATCTCTTGCTTACCTGGCGTCGAGGTCTACATCCCTGGCGGTCTCTTTCTGACCCGTCACGCAATGGTCGCCGGTGATCGTACGCTCGAAGAAGTCGCCCGCTGGAATTTCGACGTGGCCCTGCTCGGCGCCGAAGGCATCGATGAAAACGGCCTCTGGAATTCCCAGCGCGATATTTCCCATCAGCAGCGCGAAGTCATTCGTCGGAGCGACGAAGTTCTGATCTGCATGAATAAGGTCAAGCTGGGCCGTGGCGGACCTTGCGCCGTGACGCGTGACGTCAGCGCTCTTTTCCTGGTCACCGATGCGGATGTCGCTTCGGTCCAGAAAGCCAAGGTCAAGCTGCTACCGGAGCGCGTCCTGACCGCTCTCTAATCGACTCGATTTCTTCCGAGGAATGTCCGCCGACGTCATCCAGTCGTTGCTTGAGCTGTCCCATCAGTTGGGCGGTGAATATCTGCGCATGGCGATTTTGGGCGAAGGCAATACTTCCATCCGCTTGGATGATCATTCATTCGCGGTCAAGGCCTCCGGCTCTAACCTTGCTACGCTCCAGGAATCCGATGTCACCCGGTGCGCCTTCGACCGATTACTCCCGCTGCTGGACGCCACCGCTGCAACCGATATCGAGATTGACCAAGCCTTGCTGGCCGCGCGCCTCGATTCGGCCGACAAGAAACCTTCAATCGAAGCTCTCTTCCACGCCTACCTGCTCACCCTTCCCCACGTCCACTGCGTCGGTCATGTGCATGCAATCGCCGTGAACCAGATCCTGTGCTCGCCGCGTGCCCGCGACTTCGCCGAAAAACGCACGTGTCCAGATGAGATCGTGATGTGCGGAATCGAATCCGTCTTCGTGCCGTATGCCGAACCGGGTCTGGGACTTTCTCAGGCCATCCGTCGCGAAGTCGTCTCATTCGTCAAACGCACGGGCCGCGACCCGAAGGTCATCCTGCTTCAGAACCACGGCATCATCGCGGTAGGATCCTCCCCCAAAGCGGTACGGGGCACCCTGCTCATGGCTGAAAAAGCCGCTGAGATTTTCGTTGGAGCAGCCGCCCTCGGCGGTCCGGTGTTCCTGACCCCTGCGCAGTGTGAACGCATCGCTGGCCGCCCGGATGAACATTATCGCCAAAAGATGCTCGGAATGTGACCTGTCCACGCCTCCCCTGCCCCCTTTGACCATGTCTAATTACCTCGCCATCGACCTCGGAGCCGAATCCGGGCGTGTTATCTTCGGTCAGCTTAAGGCCGGCAAGTTCACCATGAAGGAGGTCCACCGTTTTTCCAACGGCGCGATCACTGCCAACGGGACCCTCCGCTGGGACATCATCCGTATCTTCCGCGAGATTCGCATCGGCCTGGCCAAGGGCGCCAAGCTCGGTCCCATCAAATCCGTGGCCTGCGACTCCTGGGGAGTCGACTACGTCCTGCTCAAGGGTGACGGTCCGCTGCTCTCGCTGCCTTTCACCTATCGCGACGAGCGCAGCTTCAAGTCCTACGAACTGGCCATGCGCCGCTTCTCCCAGAAGGAGATCTTCGAAGGCACCGGTATCGCCTCCATCTCCATCAACACCCTCTACCAGCTGTTTGACGACGCTGAGAACCGCCCCGAGATGCTCCAGTTCGCCGACAAGTTCTTGCTGATCGGGGATTACATCACCTGGCTCCTGACTGGTAAGGCCCGCGCTGAAGAGACTCTCATCTCCGGCAGTCAGTGCTGGGATACCCGCAAGCGCGATTGGGCTTGGCCCGTGCTGAAGAAACTCGGCATTCCGAAGCATATTTTCCCGAAGCCCGTCGCGCCCGGCGTCAAACTCGGAAAGATGTTACCGTATCTCGCCAAGGAAACCGGTTTGGCCAAAGCCGAGGTCGTCACCACCTGCGCGCACGACACCGCCGCCGCCGTGGCTGCCGTGCCCGCCACCAAGGGCGATGACTGGGCTTACCTTTCCTCTGGCACTTGGTCGCTCCTCGGCGTCGAACTCGACCAGCCGCTGGTCAACGAGACCGTCCGCCAGGCTAAGTACACGAACGAAGTTGGCTTCGGCGGGACTTCACGTTTCCTCAAGAATCTCGTCGGACTCTGGGTTCTCCAGGAATGCCGTCGCGAATGGTTGGAGAAAGGCGAAGTCTCCGACTACGGCGAGATCGTGAAGCTCGCGCTCAAGGCGCCTCCGCTGCGCTCGTTCATCCGTCCCGACGACGTTCGCTTCGCCAAGCGCGGCGACATGGTCGCCAAGGTTCAGGCATTCTGCCGCGAGACCAAGCAGCCTGTGCCGAAGACCCATGGCGAGATTGCCCGCTGCGTGCTTGAATCACTCGCATTACTTTACCGTGTCGAGATGGACGGCATGGAGAAGCTCACCGGTCGCAAATTGAAGCGTCTGCACATCGTCGGCGGCGGCTGCCGTAACGCCTTGCTCAACCAGGCCACGGCCGACGCCACGGGTCGCACCGTCATTGCCGGACCGGTCGAAGCCACCGCAGCCGGCAACATCCTCGTCCAAGCCATCGCCATGAAGGAGCTCACGAACCTCGACGAACTCCGCAAGGTTGTCCGAAACTCCTTTAAGGTAGTGACTTACACACCTAATCCGACGTCCGCTTGGGTCGCCGCTCAAGCGAAGTTTAATGGTTTAAATAAATCATAAAAACCCTTACTCACCACTCTCCCTTTCCACGTAATCAATATGTCCAACTACAAGTACGTCTCTCACCTCTGGAACGATGCCGAAGCCGCGAAGCTCGATCCGGTCGGCCGTCTGGTCTATCGCTCCAATAAGCTGGGAGCGGACCAGCGCATCACGAA
>CAMDQP010000031.1 GCA_945906115.1 Opitutus sp. GAS368 | reverse complement strand
GTACGTATCCAGCGGTCCGCGAGCCAGCCTCCGAGCACCGCTCCAACGATAGCGGCGACTTGCCAATAAAGCACCGCGGAGACGCCGGCCTTGCCTTGGCCAAGGTTGAAGCGTTCGCGGAGGATGTCAGGCATCCAGTCGCGCACGACCCATGCCGCCATGGCGGGCAAGGTGAAGTAAACCACAAGGAGCAGGAAGCTGGGATTGCCAAAGAGCGTGCGGACGGTCGAGGCCGCGGTCGGGCTGACCGTTGCCTGCTCGGTCGCTGGTCGGTTGCGCAGGAATAGGAAAAGCGGTAAGGAATAGGCGATGCCGAGTAGGCCGCACCACGCGAAGGCGCCGCGCCAGCCGATGGTCGGCTCGTCCGCGGCGTAGCCGGCGAAGCCGCCGATAATCACGCCGATGTAGATGCCCATCTGGTGGAGCCCAATCGCGCGTGAACGCGTCGGTCCGAGGTGGTAGTCGGCGATGAGCGCGAGCGCGGCGGGAATGTAGAAAGCTTCGCTGACGCCCATGATGGCGCGCGTCCAGAGCAGTTGGTCGTAGTTATTGACCTGGCCGGTGGCCCAAGTGACCGCGGACCACGCAAAGAGGCTGAAGCAGATGACGTGACGTCGGCTGACTCGGTCGGCGAGGTAGCCGCCGATGGGGCTGAAGATTGCGTAGACCCATTTGAATGAACCAAGGACCAGGCCCCACTGCGCCTTGGTCTGAATGTCCGGCAGGTCGCCGAGCATGGACGACTTCATGGTCGCGAGCATCTGCCGGTCGAGGTAGTTAAGCAACGCGACCGGAATGAGTAGCATGACGACCAGCCAGGCCGTACGGGAGGGGGAGGAGGTTTCGTTCATCGGTATTTTGCCGGAATCGGCCAGCGAGTGAGTTTGGGCGTGCGGACACCAGGGCGGACTTCACCGCTCACGGTGACAAGGTCATCACCGAGTCGGAGTAGCGGCGCGACCGCGACGGGGTGCGGCCATTCGCCGACGTCGGTCACCTCAAACGTCTCGAGGTCCATGACGAGGATGCGACGTGCCAGGCCGGTGTGCGTCTCATAGGGCTGGCCATATTGGGTGCCATCGTCGCCGCCGACGAAGAATAGATGCGTCTGCGAGAGCACGCCGGGACCGGCGGCGCCGGCGAGCTTGTTCGGCAATCCGTGGAAGCGATTGCCTTCCCCGTCGGTAGATTGGTAGGCAAGGTTCTCGTGGTAGCTGCGGAACGGCTTACCGTCCTTTTCCGATAGCGAGCAGCCGCCGCCCCAGACGAGTTTGCGAAGCCCTGCGCCTACGAGCGGGATGATTCGTCCGTAGCTCGGGTCGGCGTCGGTCGTGCGCCAAGGTTTGTCGGGGTCGTCGAGGTCGAGGGAAGTCAGCGTGGCGATAGCGGCGGTGTCGTCGGGCCGGGCGATACCGCCGATGACGATGAGGTGTCCGTTAGCCGAGGTGAAACCGGCGTAGGCGCGCGGGCGGGCCATGCTTTCCGCGAAGCGGGTGACTTTGCCATCCAGACCGACGAGCCTGACATCCGCGCGATGGCCTTCGGCCGAAGCTCCGCCCGCAATGATGAGTCCATCGCGCTTAGGCGTCGGACAGAACGCCGCTCCGACGAGCCCTTCGGGGAGGTCACCGATTTTGTGCCAACTCCAGACGCCGTCCTTGCGCGAAAGTTTGAGAATATCCTTATGGTATTTCCGTTGGCCACCTTGCCAGGGCATCTTGTCCGGGAAGTTGGTGCCGCCCGCGGCCACGATGACTTCGCTGCCGTCTGCTTCACGCAGGACTGCCGCCATCATGCCGGCACGGCCGAGCGGGTCAGGCAGATCCGGTAACGGCTCAGCCTGCGCGAAGGAGAGCGCCGCCGCGAAGAGGCCGAGTAATGGGGTGAGGCGGAGCATGACGCCAGGGCGAGACTTTTGTAGTCCCTTTCCGGCGACCTGCCAGCCCCAACGCTTATTCGGGACGAAGCAACCAACCTTCGGCGGAGCGGACGAAGGGACGGAGCTCGCCGTTGGTCAGGGCAAAGCCGCCGGACCACTTGGTGCAACCGGTCGAGAGGACGTTGGCCGATCCTTCATCGCCTTCTTTCCAGGTGTCGGTGGACTTGTCGTAAGAGAGGACCGACTTGGCGTAGCCCGGGTGCTTGGAGGCCTCGACCTTACCGGCGAGTTTCCCGTCGTCGCCACCGAGTACGAGAATCTCGTTTTCGAAGATTGGACAGGGCGAAGGCGCTCCGGCGATCGCGCGGGGCATCGCGGACAGGCGGCGCCATTCCTTGCCGAGGGTGAAGGCGTGACAGTCGGAAAGGAATTCGCGTTCGACGCCCTTGGCACCGGGGCTCAGTGCGACGCCGCCGAAGAGGAAGAAAGTATCCTTCGTTCCGGCGGACTGGGCGAGCATGCGGCCGGAGCCGGCGCAGAGGGGGAGTTCTTTCCAGCCGGCGTTGAGATTGGCGAGGTCGATCGCGAAGGCGCTGGAGGAGGCTGCGGTGGCGTCTGGGCGTTCGGTGCCGCCGGCGACGATGACCTTACTGCCGACGAGCGCGCCGGTCGCGTAGGCGAGCGGGCGGGGGAGGAACGGGAAGGGGCGGACCTTGAGTTCACCTTCTTCGACCGACAGCGTGTAGCAGTCGGCGTAGTGGCGATGCGAGTCCGCGCCGCCAATCATCAGGAGGCCTTGGCGGATTGAGACGCTGACGCCATAACCGCAAGGGCGGGGCAGCTTGCCGAGGCTCGCCCACTTCTTGGAGCGGGTGCTGGCGAGGGAGAAGACTTCGTCATGCCAGACCTTAACGCCGCCATCCCAGGCCGGCTTGTCGGGGAAGTTGGAGCCGCCGCCGCAAAGGAGCAGGTCGCCGGAGGTGCCCACGTAGGCACCACCGAAGCCGGGGGCGTTAGGAGTTTCAGGAAGTCGGGTCCAGCGCATGAGAATGCGTACAAGGAAGACAGGCCACACAAGGGTGTCCAGAGATTAGGGGGCCGTGGGGCGAATGTCGTCGCGCACCCCCGCCAATCCGTGGTTTTCGGATGATTGCAGAGTCTTTTCGGGGATAAAATCCTCCGCAGTCGGTCGGAGGATTTGTTTGACAGAGACGCCCCGACCTTGCCTTCATTGGACTCCTTTCGCACTGCCTGGTAGCTCAGCGGTAGAGCAGGTGACTGTTAATCACTTGGTCGTAGGTTCGATCCCTACCCAGGCAGCCAGAAAGGACTCTTTCCTCACCCCGGCCCACCGGGGAAGGTCCGTAAACCTTCTCCTTGACCATCCAAGGGGTTGCGGGAGGATGCATCCACTATGGGTCAACAGAGCAATAAAGTCATCAAGCGTCGCCGTCTCCGCGCCTACCTCGAGCGTAAGAAGGACCGCATCAAGGCTGCTCGCGCCGCCGCGAGCAAGAAGAAGGCCAAGAAGTGAGGCGAGCGGTGAGCCAGGCCTCTGCGTGGGCCGCGCTCGCTGCGCTGCTCCTCTCGGGTTGCGATACCCCCGTGGCGTCCTCGGATGAGGTGCCTGGCATCGCCTACGTCAACGAACGTCGCCGGAGCGAAGCCGATGTGGCCCGCGCCTCGGAGGCGTTCTACGCCAAGGAGCATCATGGCTCCGACGTGGTCTTCCGCACGGAAGAGGATTCCCGACCTGGCTACTATTTCTTCGTCAAGCTCGACGTCACGCCGCCAGCCGACGGACGACTCGTCCTCGAAGTGGTGCGCAAGGAAAGCACGCCGCCCGAGCGATACGATTTTGCGGTCAACCTGAAGCCGGATTTCCCGTTCGGCGAATACGTGATCGGTCTCACCGGTAAGCAGTCCGGTGACGCCAAGTGGCGCCCGATTGCTTGGCGCGTGTCGGTGGTCGACGCCAAGGGTAAGTTCCTCGCCTCGAAGCATAGCTTCCTCTGGGGCACGCCTTCGGACCTCGCCCGCCGCTAATTTCGATGGCCTCGGCGGAGTGGACATCTTGGCGGCCGTTGCGGCTCGCCGAGGACGTTCCTGCTGGCACGCTCGCCGAACAGATGGACGGCGGGCAGTCTTTCCGCTGGTCGCTTGCCTCCGATGGCAGCTGGGTGGGCGTCTTCGGCCGAACGCTCGCTGCGGTGCGCTCCAGCCCGCAGGGCTTAGAATGGCGCGGCCAGAAAGGCGCGACGCACTCCGAGGACGTATTACGACATTACCTCGACGCCGAGGGCGCGCAGGCGCGGCTCGCCGAGGGGCTGCCGTGGCGCTCTGATTCCGTACTCCGGTCCGCGCGCGCGGCCTATCCCGGGCTGCGCATCCTGCGTCAGGACCCGCATGAGGCGCTGATTGGTTTCCTCTGCAGTTCGAACAAGCGCATCTTGCAGATTCGTGTCATGGTCGCCGCCTTAGCCGCGAACCTCGGCGAACCTTTGGGCGGCGGTTTTCATGCGCTCCCTTCGTGGCAGGCGGTCGCGCGCGCCGACGATGCCGTCCTGCGCGCATGCTCGTTGGGTTATCGCGCGGCCTACCTGCGTGGTACCGCGAAGAAGCTGCTCGCCCGCCCGCGCTGGGCCGAAGAATTCGCGGCCCTGACGACAGCCGACTTACTAGACGAGTTGCAGTCGCTGCCAGGCGTCGGCCCGAAGGTCGCCGCCTGCGTCGCGCTTTTCGGCTTCGGCCGGCTGGAAAGTTTCCCGGTCGACACCTGGGTCGTGCAAGCGCTCGCCGACGCCTATGGTCTGCACGGATGGAAGCCCGCTCAGCTGGAACAGTTCGGCAAGGTGCACTTCGGTGAGGCCGCCGGTTTGGCGCAGCAGTATCTTTTCTCCGCTATCCGTAACGGGCAGCTGACGCGGGCCGAAGTCAGCGTGCCGACGAAGCCGACACGCCCCAGACCCCGGAAATAATTTCCGGAGTCAAGGTCGCCGCAGGTTCGCCGGCGGCGACGAGACGGCCTTCCGAGAGCACCACCACCCCGTCGCAGCGCTTCGCGAAGGAGAGATCATGCGTCGCGACGACGCAGGCACCTCCGGCTTGAGCGAAGGCGAAGATGGCCTGGGCGACGGCTTCCTGCCGGCTGAGGTCGAGTGCGGCCGCGGGCTCATCCAGCAGCAGCACTCCGCCGAAAGGGTCCGCGAGCGCAGTGAAGGCCATCGCGAGGTGCGCGCCTTTCTGTTCGCCGCCGGACAACTCGGAGAGTCGGCGGTCAGAGAATTCGCCGAGGTGCAGCTTCGCCAGCCAGTCCGCATAGCCGACGGGGTCGCCGATGATGTCGCCGAGGTCGCCGACGCGATAATCCCACGCACTGACCGGTTTCTGCGCGCAGTAGGCACGGGTTTGGGCGCAGGTCGCCGCATCGATGAGGCGCGGATCATACCCGCCGACTTCTAATTCTCCGTCGGAGGGCAGCAGGCCGGCCAGGGCACGCAATAGCGTCGTTTTGCCGGCACCATTGGGGCCGACGATCGCCACAGCCTGCCCGCGGGCTGCGGACAGGGACACGCCGTCGATAATCCGCCGACCGGCGATCTCGACGCCGAGTCCAAGCGCGTGGATCAAGGCGTCACTCATGGCGGCCCCTCGCTATCCAGATAAAGAGAGGTGCACCGAGGATCGCAGTGACCGCCGCGGCGGACAGCGGGGCCTGCGGCCAAAGGCCACGTCCGATAGTATCAGCGCCCAAGAGCAGGACGGCTCCGAGCAGAGCCGACAGTGGCAGGACGTTCGCATGGCGTGGGCCGACTAAGGCGCGGGCGAGATGAGGCGCCAGGAGACCAATGAAGGCTACCTGGCCCACGAGGCAGGTCGCGGCCGCGGCGGCCAGCGCCGTCAGGAGCACGGCCTTGCGCCGAGCGCTGCCGACCTCGCAGCCGAAGCCACGGGCGGCGTCTTCGCCGAAGGACAGGAAATCCAGCGAGCGGGCGAGCGGGAGGAGGAGCAGCGCCGCCGCGACGCAGAGCACCACTGGCAGCCAGGTGAGTTCGAGCGTGGCCATGCCCAGCCAGTCGCCGTAAGCGCCGTTGGTCAGCAGTTCACGCGACTCACCACTGCGGGAGGCGATGACGAGCGTGCCAGCGGCGGTGAAGGCATTCAGGCCGAGGCCGGTGAGCAGCAGGCGGGAGGAGGAGCCCCCGCTGCCGATCAGCGTGAGCAAGGCGGAAGTGCCCAGCGCTCCGCCAAAAGCTGCAGCCGGGATAAACCAAGCGCGCTGCCACGCCGCTTCTGGAAAAAGTCCCAGCAGCACGGCGATGCCGAACAGCGCGCCACCGAAGACGCCGGTCAGTCCGGGGTCGGCGAGCGGATTACGGAAGACGCCTTGTTGCGCGGCGCCGCCGATGCCAAGGGCGAGTCCGGCGGCGAGGGCCGCAAGCACGCGGGGCGTGCGGAGCAGGAGGAGGGAGGCGCCGTCACCCCAGCCGAAGCCTTGGGTGCCGACGGAAAGGGCAAGGACGACGAGGCCTACCAGCAGGATGCAGCCTGCCACCCATGCCTTCGTTGCCGTCATCAGCGACCGAGTTCCTGGAGTAGGTCGCCGAAGGGACTCCGTTTCTTCGGACTGGGTGTCGTCGGCGCGGGGGCAGCCTGGTTGCCAGAGGCAGGCTGGACTCCGGGATTGGACGGTGCGGCGGACTGGCTTGCGCGCACGTTGTCGATTGCCTGTTGGAGTTTTTCGGCGAGGTCGGTCTTCACCTGGTTAAGGGAGCCGCCAACGTTGACGCTGGGGCCTTCCGTAAAGCCGTCGGCCGGTGACGGACCCGAGCCGAACCCAAGTGCCTGAAAGTATTGGGCGTATTCGCCCGCGCCGCGCATCTGGGTGTTGAAGACCATTGGCCAGTCGGCGAAGCCAAGTTTGGGGTCGACGTTGATGCCCCCCTTGGCGGCGAGGTGTAGCACCTCGTTGCGGATGTCGGCCGCCTCGAGCTTGATTGTGCCCGAAGCGAGGCGGGTGGCCTTGATGGTGGCGGAAGTGTATTGGAAGTCGGCGACGGCTTTCTGCAGCTTGCCGGCGGCGGTCATGGCGGCGCCGATCTTGGCGATCTTCTCGCCCTGTTGCTGGTTCTTCGTGAGTGCGCCGGCAATCATCGCGAGGCCGCCTAGCGTTTCACCGATGTCTCCGGCCTTGTTCGCTGAGAGGGACATGCTGCTGCTCTTATCGCCGAAGGCGCGGATTCGGCCTCCTTTAGAGGTGAGCTGGGTGTCGACCTGAAGTTTGCCGATAAGTTCACCGGGCGTACCACACACGCTCGTGAGTCCTGCAGTCGCATTCGCGCGACCCTGGAGAAAATCCTTCACAGAGGGGAAGGCTTGGGCGACGCTACCGAAATCGAACTGGTTGAGCGACACCGTGGCCGAGAGCGAATAGGGGCCGTTGCTGATCGCCGGCAGGAAGGCGAGCTGGCCGCGGCCGCTGATGTCACCGTCGGCGAGCTTGCCGCTGAGCTGCGTCAGGCGAATGGCCCTTTCGTCGGCTTCCGCCCGGACGACGACTTTCTCGGCGCTGACACCGTAGGCCTTCGCCGTACCGATTGTCAGCTGGAGCGAGCCGCTTTGGTTAGTCCAGAAGGGAGTACGGTCCGGTCTGGGCGGCGCACCGTTCGCCGAAAGATCTGCTTCGCTCTTGGGCAGGAGCGAGAGGAAGTCGTCGACATCGACGTTGTCGATGGCCACGACGGCCTGCCAGTCCGTCTTGGCTCCAGTGATCTTCTGCGTGAGCGTGAACTTGCCGCCGCTGAGATGGGTCGCCTGGAGCTTGAACGATCCTTCGGCGCTGAGGCCGTTGGCGGTGGGCACATACCTGCCGGCGAGGGCCGCCGTCTTGATGCGTCCTTCGCTTTGCTTGAGGCCAACTTCGCGCACTTGAAGCGTGACGTTGATCTCGCCACTTTGAGTGCGGTCGGCCGTCGCGCGATACTGTCCGCCCGTGACGATGTTCAGCGGCCCGGCGAACGGCTGCTCGGCGAGCGCACCGAGATCACCCTCGAGCTTCAGGGTGGTGCCGGCGTCGCCCAGCCCGAGCTTAATGTCGCCCAAAGCCAGGGTGCGGCTACGATTCTTCAGTTCGGCCTGGTTGAAGCCGATGATCGTGGACTTCTCGCCGACCAGGAGGTCGAGGCTGGCAGCCAGGTCGCAATCCTTGACCCATAGTTTGCCCGTCCAGGTGACGCTCGTGCGCGTGAAGGAGAGCGGGGCGCCTTCCGTCCGAACGAAGAGCCCTTCGCGGCTGAAGCCGGCGACAAGGTCAGCGCGTTTAAGGTCGCCGGTCAGCTTGAGACCGGGGACGACCGCGGAGAGGGATTCGAGCGGCAGGTCGCGTGCCGAGGCCTCCACAAGCACGCCCGTGGGCTTGGAGCCATCGAGCGCGAGCGGTTGGCGGAGTTTGAGGGAAAGTAGGTTCAGGCCTTGGCGGAAGATGCGCGCATCGGCGGAGCTGACGACGGGTGCTTTGCCGGCGGCGCGTTCCACGGTGGTCTGGGCGCTCACGCGGATGCCCTTGAGTTTATCGACCGGCAGATCTTCCCAATTAGGTTGGGAGGCGAGCTCGACGATGCCGACATTGACGTTGGCGACGGCGGACCAAGCTCCCTCGGCTCCGGGACGTAGCGTGAGCGAGCCCGTGGCGATATTACCGGCGGCGCAGCCGAGACTGAACGGGGCGAGGGAGATCGCGCCATCCTCGGACTTGATGGGCAGTTCGGCATCGATTTCACGCATCAGCGCCTTGCCGCCGCGTTCGAGCGTGACGCCGCGCAGGCTATGCGTGCGGATGCTCGTGACAGTTGGCTGGCCGTCCTTGAAGGAGATCGAAGCTTCGCCGGTCCAGCGGCCGGCCGTCGCGATGACGTCCGCGGCGGCGAGGAAAGGGTTGAGTGACATGAGGTCGGCGTCGTTGGCGGCGATGGTTACCGTCGCGTCATTCGCGTTCTCGGGGAGGAGGCCGCCTTTCCACGTCAGCGTTTGTGGGATGGCGATCGTCACGCCATTGCCCGTGATCGCGAGGCTGTTGACCGCGAAGCCGCTGGCCGTACTCTGCGCATTCGCCGCGAGCTTCCATTCGGAACGACTGTTCTTTGCGAGTGACTTCGAGAACTTGCTGAGGTCTGACCAGAGCGCCTTGAGGTCGGCGCTGGCCTGCCAGCGCGCCCCTTCGAGTTCACCGTTGGCGCTGCCCGACAGGCGGACATCGGGTAGCTGTTGGCTGAGAATACCGAAGCGGGTCGGATCAACGTCCAGCTGGGCGTTGACGGTGGTGCGGCCGGCGAGATGGTTACCGGAGAGTTTCACCGCTGGCCGGTTCGCGGAGTCGCTGAGCGTGCCGGTGAAATTAACGCCTGGTTTACCCGCGGAGCTGGCCGCATCCAGGACGAAGCCGACGGAGCCGGCGGCGATGGGGCTGGCATCCTTGGCTGCGAGTTCGAGTCGCAGGCTGCCGACGTCGGCGATTAGGTCATCGAGGCCAACGCCATCGGCACCGAGCGGACGACGGAAACCGGCCTTCAACGTAATTTCGCCACGGGGGTCGGTCATCTGCTTGCCTACGGCGAAGCCCGGCCAGGCGATACCGGCACGGAAGTCGGCCTTGCCGCGAGTATCGAACTCATCGCCGCGGACGCTGAAGCGTAGCAGGGTGCCGTCCGCGAGCTTGATGCGTCCGGAGACGGCGTAGGGTCCGAGTACGACGGGCGGCAAGGTCGTCTTGGTTGCGGCCGCGGAACCGGTGCCCGGAGTCTTCGCCTCCGGCTTGCGTTCGCTTAGGTCGACGTCGAGGGTCTTGATCTCGAGGCTGCTGAGGGCGTAGGTGCCTTTGATGATCGAGATGATCTGCGCTTCGCCCTTGATGGCGGCCGCGGAGATCTTCGTGCCATCGGGGAGGACCAGGTCGATGCCCTCCGCGGAGAACTTGCCGTCGAGCGAGGCTTCGACGCGGGCGATGCCGCCTTTGATCTTGGCGTTGGCGAGCATGCCTTTGACGCGAGCGCCAAGCGGTTCGGGGCGGAGTTGGGATTCGACCCAGAAAAGGGTGGCTCCGAGGACGACGGCAAGGATGCCGACGCTCCAGAGGGTGAAGCGGAGAACGCGGGACATAAGGACAGGCACGCATCTTGCCTCGTGGCTTTGACCGGGCAACAAAAAGCCCGGTGGAATTGCTTCCACCGGGCGAAATCAGCCGTTTGGACCCGTTAGGCCTGCGGGG
>CAMDQP010000030.1 GCA_945906115.1 Opitutus sp. GAS368 | reverse complement strand
CTGCGGCGCGCAGCTGCCTCTCCGCTCCGGCGACCAGGTGGTCGTCTTCGGCGGCGAGTCGGCTGCGTTGCTGCAGGGAGTTGCGCTCCTGGGGGTGGAGCTTTCCGTCGCGACTTCCGTGGAGGCCGCCGCCGCCCGCATCGCTGCGCACCGCGGCTTCGTCTTCCTAAAAGGCAGCCGTTCCTTCGCCCTCGAGCGTTGCCTGCCCGACTCCCTGCGCTCCGCGCTCTCTTTCCACTAGGATGCTTTACCGTCTCAGCGAACTTGCTCACACTTGGGGGCCTTTCCGTCTCTTCGAGTATATTTCCGTCCGGGCAATCCTGGCTGGTATGACGGCGTTACTGCTCGGCATGCTTTTCTCCGGTCGCCTCATCGCCGTGCTCGCGCGTCTGCGCCAACCCGAGCGTTCGGCCAAGCTGATGGGCGAACTCGCCAAGGAAGGCGGCAAGGTGCCGACCATGGGCGGCCTCATCATCGCCATCGCGATGATCCCTTCGGTACTCCTGTGGGCGCGCCTTAACGTCCTCGTGCTCGCGGCGCTCTGGTGCCTCGTCGGCATGGGTCTCGTGGGACTTTACGACGACTGGCTGAAGGTCCGACATGGTAGTTCCGACGGCATCTCCGCGCGCCTGAAGCTGGCGGGGCAGGGGCTTGTGGCGCTCATCGCCTTTGGTATCGTGTTCCTCGATCCCGCCTATCGCGAAAGCCTCTGTGAGATTTGGCTGCCGGTCCTCAACGGTCCGCTCTGGTCTGCCCAGTCGCTCGGCTGGCCCTTTCTGGCCTGCCTCGCCGTCGCCGGCGCGTTCTTCGTGCTGGTCTGCGTGGGCAGTTCGAATGCGGTCAACCTCACCGACGGCCTCGACGGCCTGGCCATCGGCTGCGTGCTCATCACCACGCTGATCCTCGGCGCAGTCGCCTACCTCGCCGGCCACCATGAGTTCGCGACTTACTTGCGCATCAGTTACGTGCCGGGTGCGGGCGAGCTCGCGGTCTTCTGCTCGGCCCTTGTCGGCGGCGGCCTCGTCTTCCTCTGGCACAACGCAGCCCCGGCCGAGATCTACATGGGCGACGTCGGTGCGCTCGGCCTCGGCGGCGGCCTCGGTGCGGTGGCGTGCCTGATGCACCAGCCCTTCCTCCTCGCGATCGCCGGCGGCGTGTTCGTCGTCGAGGCGATCTCCGTCATCCTGCAGGTGGCCTACTTCAAGCGGACGGGCGGCCAGCGCCTGTTCTTGATGACGCCCATCCATCACCATTTCCAGAAGAAGGGTTGGCCCGCGACCAAGGTCGTGGCGCGCTTCTGGATTCTCTCCCTGCTGTGTGGTTTTCTCGGCCTCCTCTCCCTTAAACTCCGATGAGCGAGTTCCCCGAATCTCTCCGCCGCCGGCTCACCCGGCCCGCCGCCGTCTTCGGCGAGGGCGTGAGCGGGCGATCTGTCGCGGAATCCCTCGCCTCGGCGGGCTTCGCTTCGGTCATCTACGACGAACGCGGGGAGAACCGGCAGTTTGGCCCCGACGAGGCCGCCCGTCACGATCTCCTGGTTTACAGCCCTGGCTTCGCGCAGTCGCACCCGTGGATCCTCGCCGCCCGCCGCGCCGGCCTGCATTGCCTGACTGAGCTGGACTTCGGAGCGTTGCTCTGGACCGGTCCCGCCATCGCCATCACCGGGACCAATGGCAAGACGACCATCACGGAATTTCTTTCGTTCGCCTTCAAGCGTTCCGGGCTCGACGCCATTGCCTGCGGCAACGTTGGCCTGCCGTTGACGTCGCTGCATCGCACGGTCTCCAACGGTTCGTTCGTCGCGATCGTCGAGGTCAGCTCATTCCAGGCGGAGGACCTCCGCCACTTCACGCCCGAGGCGGTACTTTGGACAAACTTCGACGAGGATCACCTTGATCGGCATGGCGACCGCGAGAGCTACTTTCGCGCGAAATTCCGGCTGATCGAACGCATGATGCCCGGCGGCATCCTCGTCGTCGGTGAATCCGTCGTCGCGGCTGCCCGCGAATTCGGCATCGAATTGCCGGCGGAGGCTTTTGTCGCCACGCGCGCCGATGTCGCCGACACGGTGCCCGCCGGTTCGGTCTTCGATTCTTGGCCACAGCGTGAGAATTGGGCCATCCTCAGCAAGTATTGGCAGGCGCGCGGCATCCCGATGCGCCACCTTGAGGAGTCCGCCCGCCTCTTCCGCGTGCCGCCCCATCGCCTCCGCAAGGTCGCTGAGAGCAAGGGCGTCGAATTTTGGAACGACTCGAAGGGCACCAATTTCCACGCGGTGCAGGCCGCGCTTTCGGAGTTCAGCATCCCGGTCCGCTGGATTGGGGGAGGGAAGTGGAAGGGCGGCGACCTCGCCCGCTTCGTCCGCAACATCGCCCCGCTGATCGATACCGCCTATCTCATCGGCGAGACGGCCGAAGAATTGAAGCGCCACTTCGACGAGCTCGGGAAGGTCGCCCGTTGCTACCCATCGCTGCAGGATGCCGTCGTCGCGGCCGCCAAGGATGCCCACGGTCCGGCGGCCATCCTACTGAGC
Organism: Opitutus sp. GAS368; assembly: GCA_945906115.1. Classification (GTDB taxonomy): domain Bacteria; phylum Verrucomicrobiota; class Verrucomicrobiia; order Opitutales; family UBA953; genus UBA953. Next base: position 7,745 of record CAMDQP010000030.1, on the reverse strand, counting down.
CCCGGTTTCTCGAGTTTCGACCAGTTCCGCGGATACGCTGAACGCGGCCTCGTCTTCGAACGCGCCGCAAGCGCCCTCGCCAAAAGCGTCTAATCTTTCCAACCCACCCACCCAAACAGACCCACCATCATGCGTCCCCTCGTCACTGTCACTGCCGTCGTGCTTCTGCACCTCTGCGTCATCGCCGTCCTCGTCGGCGTCAACGGCTGTCGAAGCACCAGTGGCTTCGAGCAGTCCGGCGACCTCGCCGCCTACTCCGGCGGCGTCCGCCCCGCCGGGACCACGGCGGGTGTGCCCGTCGCGGTCGCCCCGATTTCCGACCGCATCCCGACTCCGGTCCCGACCAAGCTCACGCCCGTCGGTCCCGTTGGTAACGGTGGCAAGCGCACCGTGGTGAAGGGTGAGACCCTCATGAGCGTCGCCGCCAGCGAGAAGGTCTTCCGCGCCGACCTCGCGAAGGCCAATGGTCTTGCCCTCAACGCCGACCTCAAGGCCGGCCAGGTGCTGAAGATCCCGGCCCCCTCCAAGGCTCCCGTGAAGGCCGCGCCCAAGGCGGCGACGAAGTCTACGCCGACCGCCGCTAAGAGCACGCCCTCCGCGCCGGCCCCGACCTTTGCCCCCTTCAAGCTCATCCCTGTCGGCAAGGCCGCCGAAGCCGCTCCGGCTCCTGCGGACAAGAAGTAAGCTGACGACCGCGCCGCGTCATGGATATCAAGGAGAAGCAGGAAAGTCCGGGAGCCCTGGGTGGGTACTCCTTGGGCATCCTGCTGCTCGCGATGTCCCTCGCGGTGTTCGGTCTGGTGGTGCAGTACAGCGCGGGCATCTCGCTTTCGTCGAGCAATCGCACCGGGGCGTTCTACCGCCAGCTGGCCTACGTACCGATTGCCTTCGTCGCCGGCTACGCCTTCTTCCGGCTCAACCTTGAAAAAGCGCGCGAGTGGCGCTGGTGGATCCTCGGTGGCGCCTGCTTGGCGATGTTCCTTGCGCGCATCCCTGGTATTGGTGTCTCGGTCAACGGTTCCTGGCGCTGGATTGATTTTGGTTTCTTCCGCCTGCAGGCTTCGGACCTCGGCAAACTCGCCCTAGTGATTGTGCTCTCCGATTTCCTCGCGCGCATGCAGCGGCACACCTTGCCGAACAAGTTTTCGATCTACCAGTTGAGTTCACGTGAGCCTTACATCTTCACGCGTCGCGGTTGGATTGATTGCCGCGAAGGCTTCTTGAAGCCCGTCGCCATTCTGCTGGTCATCGCTGGTTTCATCGCGTTTGGTCCGGACCTCGGCACGATCCTCCTCTGCTGCGCGGTGGGCGGCACGATGATGCTCGTCTCCGGCGTGCGCTGGGCCTATGTGATTCCGAGCTTCCTAATCGGGCTCGGCGGCCTCACGGTCCTCATCCTCAACTGGCCGAACCGTCTGCGTCGCTTCACTTCGTTCCTCGAGCCGTGGGAGAAACGCGGTGACGAGGCCTACCAGCTCTTCGAGGGCTTGGTGGCCTTCGGCGTCGGCGGACTCACGGGTAAAGGCGCCGCCAACGGTATCCAAGGTCGTGCTTACCTGCCCGAAGCGCACACGGACTTCGTGTTCTCCGTCATCGGTGAGGAATATGGGCTCGTCGCGACTTCGCTCGTGGCGCTGTTCTACCTCGGCATCTTCTGGTGTGCCTACCGCGCGATGCGGGTTTCATCGGACCTCTACCGCTTCAACCTCTGCCTCGGCGCGACGCTCTTCCTTGTCATGCAGGCGCTCATCAACATGGGCGTCGTCACGGGCCTGCTCCCGACCAAGGGCATCTCGCTCCCGTTCATCAGCTACGGCGGCACCAATCTCGTCATCATGGGCTGCATGGTCGGTCTCGTCCTTAACTGTATCCGCGAATCGGCCCAACCGGCCTTCGTGGCCAAGGAGGCGCGCGCATGAGCCGCGTGCTGCTTGCGTGCGGCGGAACCGGTGGCCATCTTGCCCCGGGTATCGCCCTCGCTCAGCGGCTCACGGAAGACGGACACGAGTGCCTGCTGATCGTCAGCAGCAAGATTGTGGACGCGCGTATGACCTCAAATTATCCGCACCTGAACTTCGTCCCGGGCAAGGGTCGCGGCTTCGGTCCTGGCCTCGGTGCGAAACTACTTTTCTTCCCCGCGCTGTTGGGTGCGGTCTGGTCTTCCTGGCGCCTACTTCGCCGTTTCCGCCCTGACGTGCTCGTGTGCTTCGGCGGCTTCATGAGCCTGGGGCCGTCGCTGGCCTGCCGCCTGGGCGGTATCCCCGTGCTGGTGCACGAAGCCAACCGCAAGCCGGGCAAGGCTGTGCGCCTGATCGCGCGTTTCGCCGATGCGGTGCACCTGCCCGCCGGCATACGTATGCCCGGCCTCGCCGCGGAGCGTCAGCATGATTCCGGCTATCCCGTCCGCGCCGAGATCCGTCCGCAGGCGCGCGATGCGGCTCGTCGCGCGCTCGGCTTACCGCCGACGGGTCGCGTGGTGCTCGTCACCGGCGGGAGCCAAGGCGCCCACTCGCTCAATCGCTGGGTGGAGGACAATCTCGAAGAGTTCGCCATCCGCGGCATCCATGTCCTGTGCCTCACCGGCCCGGGCGGCCGCGAGGATGAAGTCCGCTCGCCCGACTCGCTGGTGAAGTTCGTCCCGTTTTGCCATCAGATGGCGATGGCCTATTCCGCGGCCGACCTCGCGGTCACGCGCGCCGGCGCGGGCACGCTCGCCGAGCTGGCCACCTGCCGTACGCCCGCGGTGCTCGTCCCTTATCCGCGTTCGGCGGACGACCATCAGACGGCTAATGCGCGCCAGAGCGAACTGACCGGCGCGGCGATTCTGCTACCAGAGACGGAACTCCCGCGGCTTCTCCGCATCGTCTTTGAACGCCTCGCCGACTCCGCCGCCCTCGCGGTGATGCGCGATGCGCTCGCCCTGGCCGATGCTTCTAATCGCTGGGAAGAACTCGCCCACGAAACCATCGCCCTTGCCGGCCGCCGCCGGCTCGCCGCCGCATGAGCGCCTCCGCCTGGATGCTCGGCGCCTGCGGCATGGGGGTCGGTCCGCTCGCCATCTACCTGAAAGGGGAGGGCTGGGACGTCTCGGGCTGGGATGATTCGACGGGCAGCCCGATGGAGCTCCAGCTCGCCAATGCTGACATCCCGCTCCTTCGTGATCCTTGGACCGCTGGCCGCCATCCTTCTGTCGTCGGCCGTTCTAGCGCGGTGAAGCCCGGCCACGCCGCGCTCGCCCTCTCCGAACGTCATGATGTCCGCACGCTCCGCCGAGGCGAACTACTCGCCGAAGTCGTCGCGGAGCGCCGCTTCGTTGCCATCTGCGGCAGCCACGGCAAGACGACCACGTGCGGCCTGCTCGTCGCCGCCCTCGCCAGCGCGGAAGCCGATTTCGGTTACGTGCTCGGCGGGCTCTTCCGCGATCCAGCCTTCCCGCCGGCGCGCGCCTCCGCTTCGTCTCCCTGGGTCGTGGCCGAGGTCGACGAGAGCGACGGCACCATCGGCGCGTTCTCGCCTGATGTCACCGTGGCCGTGAACCTCGATTGGGATCACCCCGACTATTATCGCGACGAAGCCGCACTCGAAGGCGTTTTCCGCGCGCTGTTCGAACGTACCCGGACGGCGGTCATCATCCCGGTTGGGAATGAACGCCTCGAACGCCTGACCGCCGGCCTCAAGGTGCCGGTCATTCGCGTGGGCGAGGGCGGTGACTATTCCTTCCGTCTCGTCCAAGGCGGACACGCCTCTTCGGTCGTCGCGCTCGCAGGGCGTTTTCCGGCCGGCCAGTTCAACCTGCCGGTGGCTGGCACCTTCAACCGTTCGAACGCGTCACTGGCGCTTGCCGTCACGCACTTCATCACCGGCGGCCTCGTCGCCGAGCCACTCGCCCGCTGGCGCGGCATCCGCCGCCGTCAGGACGTGCTCTTCGAACGCACGGGACTCCGTGTGCTCGCCGACTACGCGCACCACCCGACGGAGATCGCCGCCCTCCTCAAGTGGGTCCGTGAAACCCACGCCGGCCGCCTCGTCGTCGTCTTCCAGCCGCACCGCCACACGCGGACGCGCCAGTATGTCCGCGAATTCCGTGACGCGCTCGCCGTCGCCGACCATGCTCTCGTCCTGCCGGTCTATTCCGCCGGCGAAGTAGCCGTCGAAGGCGGCGGATCCGACGCCATCGTCAACGGCTCAGCCCATCGCCTCGTCGAGGACCGTCGGACCTTGCCTCACATTCTGGACGAACTTTCGGCTGGTGCCGATACGGTCGTGGCCTTCGTGGGCGCGGGTGACATCGAGCGCGACGCCGAAGCCTATGCCAAGGTGCTCCGTCGCCGCGGCGCCGATATCCTTTCGCTCGATCTGCCCGACCTCGTCACCGGCCGCCTCTCTGCGGAATGCGCCCTGCGAGCCAACGAGCCGCTCGCCCGCCGCACCACACTCGGTCTCGGCGGCTCCGCCCGCTGGTATGCCGAACCGGCGATTGTCGACGACATCGTCGCACTCCTGCGCGCCGCCGCGGAGCTTGACCTGCGTTGGTTCGCAATTGGCCGCGGTTCGAACCTCCTCGTGCCCGACGAAGGCTACGACGGCCTCATTCTGCACCTCGACGCAGCCCATTGGGGCACCGTGGCCGATCTCGGCGATGGCCGCTTCCGCGTCGGCGGCGGCACCCGCCTCAAGGAACTCTGTGGCTTCGCCGCGCGCGAAGGCTGGAAAGGTTTCGAATTCCTGGAAGGCATCCCTGGCACGATCGGCGGCTCGCTGCGGATGAACGCCGGCGCGATGGGCGGATGGATCTTCGACGTCGTCGAGTCCATCGAATGGCTTACGCCACAGGGTAAGGTGCGCGCCGCGCGCCGCGACAGTTTCGACGCCCTTTATCGCGACTGCCCGCAGCTCCACGGCTCGGTGGTACTCTCCGCCGTGCTGCGCTCGGCCGGTCGCGACGAACCCGCCGCCATCCGCGGGCGCATGGACGACCTCGCCGCGCAGCGCCGCGCCTCCCAGCCGCGCGAGGCCAGCGCCGGTTGCGTCTTCAAGAATCCCGAAGGCGACAAGGCCGGCCGCCTCATCGATCTCAGCGGACTCAAGGGTCGGGCCGTTGGGCCGATCTCCGTTTCGCCCACCCACGCCAACTTCCTCGTCAACTCCGGCGCCGCCCAGGCTGCGGATTTCATCGAGCTCATGCGCACCGTCCGTGCTGAGGTGAAATCCCGCCAAGGGGTTGAGCTCCAGCCGGAGATTGTCGCCCTTGGCCGAGAGTGGAGGGAACTCCTATGACTTTGACGCCCGAAATCATCGTCCTCTGCGGCGGCCTCTCCTCCGAACGCGAAGTCTCGCTGCGCTCCGGCCAGGCTATCTCGTCGGTGTTGCCGGGTTCACGGCTCATTGATCTGACCGCCGACGTCTTACCCGATTGGCTCGACGGCTCCAGGCACGTCGTCCTGCCTGCCCTGCACGGTGGCTGGGGCGAGGACGGCCGCGCCCAGGCCGAGATGGAAGCACGCGGCATCGCCTTTGCCGGCTGTTCCTCCGCCGCCAACCGCCTCTGCATGGACAAGGTCGCCACCAAGCGCGCCATGCGCGGGGCAGGCGTCCCGGCGATCCCTGAGGTCGCCTTCGCCGGCGCCGCCAAGCCCACGGCTGACGCGCTCGTGGCCGCCTTGGGCGAATCCATCGTCATCAAGCCCTCGGACCAAGGCAGTAGCGTCGGGCTCTATATGCTGGAAGGGGAGGCCGCCGTGGCCAAGGCCTTGGCGGAAATCCCGGCCTCCGGCCATTGGATGGCCGAGCGCCGCCTCCGCGGCCGCGAGATGTCCATCGGCCTCCTGGCCGGTGAGCCCATGGGCATCGTCGAAATCGTCCCACTTACCGGGGTCTACGACTATAAGACCAAATACACCAAAGGCGCCTCCGAGTACCGCTTTCCCGCCGCCGTGGGTCCGGAACTGACCGCCGCCATCGGCGCGGCCGCCGCCCGGCTCTTCGCCGCCTGCGGTTGCCGGGACTTCGCTCGGGCAGATGTCTTCCTTGAGCCTGACGGCCAGTTCTATTTCCTCGAGATCAACACGATGCCCGGCATGACCGAAACCAGCCTGATGCCTAAGAGCGCTTCCTGCGTCGGCCTCGACTTCCCTTTGCTCGTCCGCCGCATGGCCGCTCCGGCCCTCGCGCGCGCCGCCCAACCCGTCCGACTCTGAACATGGGCCTCTTCGATAATCTTTTCCGCAAACGCCGTGACGCCTTCATGGGTCCGGCCGATCGCGACTGGCGCGCGCTCGTGCCGCAGGACGTTAACCGCGTCCCCGAAGGCGAGATTGGCCGTAAGCGTGCCGTGCGCTCCAAGCTCCCTACGATCCTCGCGGCGGGTTTCTTCTTCGTCCTCGTTGGCGTCCTTTGGTTGGCCGTCGATGGATCCGTGACCACCGCGAGCGGGTTCAGTTACAAAACCGAGGGTTATCTCTCGAAAGATTTCGTGAAGAAGATGATCGATAACGGACCGGAAGGTTTTGCCCGCGACGTCCGTTCCATCAAGGCCGACCTCGAGGCGGACAACCAAGTCGTCGCCGCCGACGTCCGTCGCCGGGGTGACGGTACGCTCGATATCTCGCTGCGCGAACGCCTCGCGATCGCCAAAATCGCATCGTTGTCCGCCAAGGGCGCAATGCAGGTACGTCTCGTCGCTTCCGACGGTCAAACCTTCGCCGGCGCGGGCTACCCCGAGCAGGTCATCCGTAATCTCCCTGAGATCCAGCACTACCGCTCCACGGGCAGCGACGACAAGATGGTGATTGATGGCATCGAGATCGCCGCCCCGTTCCTCCTCGCCGTGCGCACGACGTACCCGAACCTCTACAAGCAGTGGTCGGTGGTCTCGCTGCTCGACTGTTTCGGTGCGCAGGAGGATTCGCCTGGCTCGAACCTGCGCGTCACCGTGCGCCCTGGTACGCAGCCGATGGACCGACCCGCGCTCGTCGAGATCATCTTTTCCACCGCCAACTGGCGCAACGAGCTGGCCTTACTCTCACGCATCAACGTTGACGAGATGCTCCGCCGCCCCGGAACGGCCTCGCAGGCCTATGTGCTGAAGATGTCGATCCAGAACCGGACCAACGCCACTTCGCCCGTCCCCGAGCCCCGCCTCGTCCCCTTTTCCCCCCGATGACTTCCAAGCCCCTTCCTTCCCTTATCGCCGTCATCGATGTCGGCACGCACAAGACCGCCAGCCTCCTCGGCCAAATCATCGACGGCAAGGCCCGCATGCTCAGCTTCAGCGAACGCCGCACCGACGGCGTCGTGAAGGGCACCGTCACCGACCTTGAGAAACTCACGCAGTGCGTGCATGAGGTCGTTAACGACATCGAGCGTGGTTCCGGCCGCGCGGTCGAGCAGATCTACCTTTCCTTGTCCGGTCCCGCGGCCGAGGGCGAACGCGTGAAGGGCTTCGTCGCCGTGCCCGCGCACGACGGTAAGGTCACCGCCAAGGACATCAGCGAGGCGATTCAGTCCGCCAAGCGCCTCGAGCCCCCGGCGGGCCGCGCGACGATCCTCTACATGCGCCAGCCGACGATGCTGGATAATCGACCGGTGAGCAATCCGGTGGGTATGGCTGGCAAGCGCCTCGAGGTGAATTTTTGGCGCGTGACGATGGAGGAGGGCAACATGCGCATGCGCGTGGGCATGGTGAACGGCATGAGCATCAAGGTCCGCGATTTCATCCTGGCCTCACATGCCGCAGCCTGCGCGAC
>CAMDQP010000029.1 GCA_945906115.1 Opitutus sp. GAS368 | reverse complement strand
CGCTTGGCGGGATGGACGTTTACGTCGACCCAGGCTGGATCCATCTCGAGAAAGACGAAGGCCAATGGGTAACGGCCCTTGGGGATCAGCGTGTGATAGCTCTCGGTCAACGCGAAGGCCATCGTGCGACTGTCAACCGGTCGGCCATTGACGACCGTCACGAGATCTTGGCGGGTACCGCGGCTGACGCCGGGCTTACCCAACAGGCCACTGAGGCGCATACCTGGACGCGCGAAGGCCGGCATGATTGTGACCTCCCCGGCCACCTGACGGCCCCAAATCTCGCGGACACGGTCCAGTAACGGAGCGTTGCCCGGCGAACGAAAGATCTCGCGGCCGTCTTCCCGCAGCAGGAAACCGACTTCGGGATGAGCGATGGCGTAGAGACGCACCAGCCGCACGATATGAGCCGCCTCGGTCTCGTCAGACTTCAGGAACTTCAACCGAGCCGGTACCGGATGGAAAAGGTTCGTGACCTCGATGCGGGTGCCCGGCGCCATCCCATGGTCGCGGCGATGAACAAGCTTACCTCCGTTAATGGCAATCTCGGTACCCGAGGGCGCGGAGGCCGGGCGGGTCTGCATCGTAAACCGGGCCACGCTGGCGATGGAAGGCAGCGCTTCTCCGCGGAAGCCAAAGGTCGTGATGCGGTCGAGGTCGGAGGCCAGCTGGATCTTACTGGTCGCATGCCTTTCAAGACTCAACAGGGCTTCGTCGCCCGTCATGCCCTTGCCGTCATCCTCGACGATCATCTGGGCCTTGCCACCCCGGGAGAAGTCGACCGTCACGCGGTGCGCTTCGGCATCGAGGGAGTTCTCCAGCAGTTCCTTGATGACCGCGGCCGGACGTTCCACCACTTCACCGGCGGCGATCTGGTTGGCCACCGTCGCCTCAAGGATGCGAATGGTCGACATGGTCAGACAGGCTTGGCCGCGGACCGCCCTAGGGGACGACCGAAGACGCGGCTGGGGCGGACGGATGGCACCCGCAAACCTTTGCCCTTCACCCCCTCCCCTGCAAGTCGAACGGCTCGGAAACGGTCTTTGTTGCACCCTGCCGAAGGATGCCAACCTTCCAGACGTGTCGAACCGCCTGGCCCACGAAAGCTCGCTCTACCTCCGCCAACACGAGGCCAACCCCGTGCATTGGTGGCCCTGGTGCGCCGAGGCCTTCGCGGAGGCCAAGGCCAAGGATAAGCCCGTGTTAGTGTCGGTCGGCTACTCCTCCTGTCACTGGTGCCACGTCATGGCCCGCGAATCCTTCGAGCAGCCGTGGATCGCCGACCTGATGAACCAGCATTTCGTCTGCATCAAGGTCGACCGCGAGGAACGCCCCGAAGTGGATAAGCTCATGATGGACGCTGTGCAGATGATCCAAGGCCACGGCGGCTGGCCGCTCAACTGCTTCTGCCTGCCGGACGGCCGACCCTTCTTCGGCGGAACGTATTTTCCGCCCGAGGACCGCGGGCACAGTCAGGTACCTTGGCCGCAGCTGCTCATGCGCGTCTCGGACTTCTACCATCGCAACAAATCCGAGCTCGCCGCTAATGCCGACGCCATCGCGCAAAACCTCACGCACCTCACCCGGGCGCCAGATGCCGATGGTAGCGCCCCCACGCCTGCCGACCTCGTGACCGCCGCCCGCCGCATCTGTGAGCAGCACGACGACACCTTCGGCGGCTTCGGCGCGGCGCCAAAGTTCCCCACCCCGCATACCCTGAACCTTTTACTCGGCCTCCGCGGGGCTGCTTCCGTCGAAGCCGACCGCGCGCTCGCCTCACGCATCGATGCCGTCCTGACCATCACGCTCGGCTCCATGGCCCGCGGCGGCCTGTTCGACCAGGTCGGCGGCGGCTTTCATCGCTACTGCGTCGACCGCGACTGGACCGTGCCGCACTTCGAGAAGATGCTGTACGACAACGCCCAGCTAATCGGCACCTACGCCGAGGCTTGGGCCCGCTACCGCGATCCGCTGTACGCCGATGTCTGCACCGAGACGATTGGTTGGCTGCTCCGCGAGATGCGCACGGCCAACGGCCTGTTCGCGGCCTCGCTCGACGCCGACACCGATCATCACGAAGGCACCACCTATGTGTGGACCGCGCCGGAAGTAGCGGCTGCCCTCGGCGAGGAGGCCTTCGCGTTCGCGCAGGCGTACGGGCTGTCCGATAAGGGTAACTTCGAGGGAAAGAATATCCCCAAGCTCAAGGGTGACCACGCGGCACGGCAACGCTTCGCCCCGGCGCGTACCAAACTACTCGCCCTCCGCGACCAGCGCCCGCAGCCCGCCCGCGACGACAAGAATCTCCTCAGCTGGAATGCCCTGCTGGTCGGCAACCTCGCCAAGGCTGGCTGGATCCTGAATCGCAAAGACTGGCTTGAACTGGCGATTGAGATCGAAGCCAACCTCTGGGGACGCTTCGCCGGCCCAGACGGCGCCAAGCTGCTTTCCGTCGCGCACGGCGACAAGACGACCTTGGCCGGCAACCTGAGCGACTACGCCTGGCTCGCCGAAGCAGAGCTCGCCTTGGCCGCCTACGCCCACTGGGCCCGCCCGGGGCAGTCGCATCCTTACGCCGATCGGGCCGAGCGCCTGCTGCTGGCATCGCAGGCTCTCTTCGGCGATCCGCACTCCATCGGCTCGTTCGTGGTGTCTGCCGACCGCGACGACCTTTCCGTCCGCCAGAAGGACTGGTTCGATAATGCCGTGCCCGCGGGCAACTCCTCGCTCCTCCACGGCTTCGGCCAGATCCAGATGCTCTCCACGGATAACCGCTGGGCGCATGAGTTCGCCGACCTTTCCACCGCCTACGGCGGCCTCTGCAAGAACGTCCCCAACGGCGTCGCCCACGCCTTGGATGGTATCGCCCGCTTCGCCATCGGCCATGCGACCGTGAAATCTTCCGGACGTTGGGATGAACTGCGGCTCGCCCTTAACGGCGACGAACGAACGGCGCCGCAGACCCGGCCGTATCGGCCCATCTTCCTTATTGCCGAGCCCACTTCGACCGACTTCGCCGTCTGCGTAGGCCAGACCTGCCTCGCACCCGTCCAGACCGCCCAAGAGGCCGCCGCGAGCCTCTGACGGGCAATCCGCTCTTGCCCGCCCCGAGGGGAGCAGGAACATCGTGGTAGGCATGTCCGCCGACCCCCATTACGTCACCGGCCAAGGGCAGAGCTCACGCTCGAGCTACCCTATCCTGCTGGGTATGGTCATCGTCGAGACCATCGGCTACAAAGAACGGAAGTATCGCCCAAGTTGGAAGCGAATCGCCCTGCTCTTCCCGGTCTTCCTGCTGATTCTCTGGGTAGCCTTGTCGGAGATGAACTACTTCAAGGAGCGCTTCATGAACGGGATCCCGACCACGCGCCGGGCCGACATGTACCTCTACCTGCCGGACACCGCGGTCAACTCCGCCACCAACCTCTTCCGCGGCAAGGAACAGATTCGCCTCCGGGAACGCGAGAAGCTTCTTACGGTCAAGGACTCGTACGGTCGGTCCGCGCATCTCTACCGCAAGGGCGAATACTTCGTCAGCGTCGCTAAGGCCGCGCTCGCCCGGCAGGACTACGCCGAGTTCGCGCGCTACATCGGCACCGGGGCGCAGCTCGCCCCGGCCAATCTCGAGGCCCAGCGGCTCTGCGCGGACCTATTCTTCCAGTTCCAACGCCCCCTCGACGCCTATCAGCTGCTCGAGGAGTCGCTCGTCTTCGCCAAGAAGGACCCCGACTATTTCCGCCAATACATCAACCGCTGCTTCATGCTCGATCAGGATGCGCGCCTGATCGCAATCGCGACCAAGTACCTGGACGACAAGGAGGTATCGCCTGAAATCCAGGCAGACCTTCGGCTCGCGGCCGCCCAGGCCCACTTCCTGCGCGGAAACTTCACCGAGGCCCTGAAGTTCATCAAGGACTACCGACTCGACCAGACCGCGGACGGCTATCTGCTCAACTGCCAGATTCTCTGGGAGAGCGGCGATCGCGGCGGCGCTCTGGCCGAACTCGATGCCGCCCTCGCGGCCTATCCCGCCGGGATCCGGCTCCTCGAGATGAAGGCCCGCTGGCTGAAAGAAAGCGGCGAGCTGTCACGCGCCAAGGACTGCCTCGACCTGATGGCCATCAGCATGCCGGACAAACCCGGCCCGCTCATCCAATCGCTCTACCTCCTACCTGGCGACGCCAACCGTGGCGCCCGTTCGACCATCACGGAAAAGGCCATCGCCCGCTACGGAAATCAAGAGCAGGCGATGCTCGACCTCGCGCGCTTCGGTAACGAAGTCGCCGACGTCGCCCTCACTGCCCGTCTCGCGAAGCTCGCCAAGGAGCGCCGCTTCACCAATCGCGTCCGCTTCGACCTGGTCCACGTAGAGTGCCTCCTGAACGCCGGCCGCGCGCGCGAGACCATCCTACTGGTCGACGACCTCTACAAGCAGGCGGAGCGCGACCAGTGGGTCGCCGAGACGCGCATGGCCTTCGAGGCCCTGCGCACCATTGCCTACTTCGCCGACGGCCAGACGGAGATTGGCTCCATCAACCTGCAGAAATTGATGCAGAATCGGAAGGTGCCGCCGCAGGTGCTGATTTCGGCGAGCCGCAAGCTCATCGTCGCCCAGCGCTACGACGAGGCCAACGACGTGCTCATCCAGGCCCACCTGCAAAATGAGAGTAATCAGGCCGTGCTGCAGCAGATCGTGCAGCTGAAGCTCGACCACCCGCGCATTGCGGCCGACCTCGAGACCTACCTGCGCCGACTGATGCTGAATCGCCGTCCGTCGAAGGAAGTCCTGCAGGCCGCATTGCGGCGCCTCGGCTCCGACGTCTACCTTTTCTCCGGCAACCGTGAGACCTTACTGCGGGACATCGAAATCAAGCTCAAGTAGCCGCTTCCTCCGAGGAGGTCGGTTTAGCTTCGGGCGCCGGGCGATCGGTCACTTCAAAATACGTCACCGAACCCAGCTTGGTGCCGTCCGGCAGCCAGAGTCCGCGACTGCAGCCGCGATTCACGAATTCTTCGGCCTCGGAGGCGCTGAGGACAGCGCCGGCCATGGCCAGGCCTTCGGCCTCGAGCGCGGAAGTCGCGATAGCGCGCACTGAACCTGGGAGCGACACCACCTGGCCCGTTCGAGGGTCGACGAGATTGCCGTGCGTGGTGTCGGCGGTCTTGCTGGCCATGGCGAAGCGGCAGAGCTTGATCTCAGAGTTGGCCCCGACGCCGATACGCCAGCCGGTGGATTCACCAGGAGGGTCAAGGGCGAGGGTCACGCTACCCGAAGCCATCAGCAGGGCGCGGTGGATGCCCCAGCTGCTCTCGAGCATGTCGGCCATGCGGTCCAGCGCGTAGCCGCGGACGATCGCCCCAAAGTCGACGGCGGCGCCGAACTTGACGCAATGAAGTTCGCAGCCATCGAGGCGGAACTCGCCATCGCGGTAGGCCGACATGATCTGCGTCCAGGCGTGGTCGTCGGGATTGAATGCCATCTCGCCGCGGTTCTTCCAGTAGCTAAACAAGGCGCCCGCGGTGGCGTCGAACGCCTTGCCGGTGTCGGCACCGACGTCCTTCGAGAAATTCCAGAGCGCCTGCACGTGCTCGGAGGTGGCAACCATCGCCCCTTCGGGCATCTGGTTGATCGACATGACCGGACCGCTATCGTGACGGCGGTCGGTCTGGAAATCGAGGTCGTCGAGCAGCTGGAAAAGCGCCTCGGCGGCATTGCGCGCGTAGACGCCGTCTTCAGAGGCGATGCGCACCCAGAAACGGGAGCCGAAGGCCTCGTGCGAGAAGTTGTGGATAATAGGGGTGTCTTCCATGGCTTACTTGCCGATGAAAACGCTTTCGTAGCCTTTGGCAACCAGCACCCAATAGCGGTCGCCGCCGTCGCGGAGGGTAAGACTTGAGACCACATAGCCCGGGATGACCGGCTCGCTGGCATCGGTCGCCGGAATCAGGCGAAGGGGCGCCTTGGCGGCCTGCGGGAAATCGCCATAGCCGACCCGGTACGCCCGGAGATAATAAGGGAGCGGCCAATAATGCCCGCCTTCGACAGCGATGTAGAACTTATCGCCGTAAGCCTTGGCCATCTTCGCGACCTTGGGCTGGAAGTCAGGGATTTCGACCCTCGTACGCGAATGCGAAGACAGCGACGACTGGGCAATTAGCGCGACCGTCACTAAGGCGGGGGCGATCACCATCGCCCGTACGGTTCGTCCGATCAGAAGATACGGCAAGGCGAGCGTCAGGGGCAGAGAGAAGGCCAGCAGTAGGAGCCACGGGGTCTTGTAGGGCAAGGCGAGGTGGAAAAGAAAGACGAGGCAGGCGACCAGGCACGGCAGGTCAGCCTCATGCCGGCTCCGCCAAGCGAAGCGCGAAAACCCGGAGCGAGCCAGCACGAAGACCGCCAACCAAGCCGCGGCCCAGCCCCATGGCGCCAGACTGGCGGCGAGTAAGGTGTCTTCAGAATGGCCGCTGGCGACGCCGAGGGCCCTGGCCAGCTGCACCCACCAGGTCACCAGGCCATCGAGATCCGTAAAGCCGACGGATTGGAAACATGCCCAGGAAGCGACCAGGCCAAAACCGAAACGAAGCCAGCGCCGGTCGGGGACGAACCGACGCAGCAGCAGCAAGGCCACGATAAACAGAAATAAGTAAGCCGCGGCGGCGACCTTGCAGGCGAGGGCGAAACCAAAAGCCGCACCGGAGAGTACCCACCATCGGGAGTCAGGCGGCGACCCTTCGGCGCGCATCCACAGGGACACGCCCCAGACGAAGCCCGCGACCAGAAGCATCTCCTGAATGTAGTAATAGCCAAACGGCGTGCAGCCGCCCGTGAGCACCACGAAAGCGGCGGTGGCGTAACGGGCCGATCGCCCAGCGCCCGGCAAGATCAAGGCGGCGGCCGCCATGAGTCCAAGAAAGATCGAGACGACGCTGCGGAGATAATGTTCGTCCATGTCCATCGGCGCGGTGCCCGTCAGCTTGGCCGTAATGAGCAAAGCGGTCGCCAGCGTCGGCCCATGGAACTTGTCCTGATTAGAGCTGTAGGGCGTGCCCTCAGAGAGCTCCTTGGCGAGAGACCATTGGACGGCCTCGTCCGCATGCAAAGGCCCGGGAGGAACGAAACTGATCGTTGACCAGAGTAAGGCAGCGAGAACCACGATGGCCAAACCGAACCCGGAAACGCCTCCCGACTGGTTCGCCGCGTCGGCCATCACACGCCGAAATGCTTTTGCAGCGCCGTCTTGATCTCGAGCGGCACGAGCGCAGCCGACATGGGACCTTGGGCTTCACGCCAGGCGTAGACGGTCGTCAGGGCACCCTTGGCGACGGCGCGTTCGCCGACCGCGGCTTCGAAACCCCAGACGAGCTTCTTGTCGCCGATCTCGATCGGCGTAAGGGAGACAATGACGATGTCTTCGCGGTAAATCGGGAAAAGGAAGTCGCACTCCACGCGCACGCGGGGGAAGCCCATCAGCTTCGTGCCTTCGGTGCGGAGGAACGGCAGCTTAAGCTGACGGAAGAGGGCCTCTTCGGTCGCCTCGACCCAGAAGAAGACCGTCGAGAAATGCACGATGCCCGCGGCGTCGGTGTCGGAGAAATTAGCGCGGTAATCTACCGTGAATGGGGCCATCCGCCTATCCAAACCGTCCCGCCGAAGGGTGCAACCGTCAAGGCGACGCCTTGCGTGCGCCTTTCTTCAGCCAGGACACCGAGATCGAGGCGCCGCCGGAGGCCGCCACGCAAGCCTGCAGGAAAACCTGCGGCTCCTGCTGGACGGTAAAGAGATAAAGCCTCGGACCGGCCCCCTGCGGAGCCTTGCCGAAGGCCTCCAGCCACTCCCGCTGCCAACGGGTATGTCCTTTCTGGACGCCACCGACCTTATGATAGGAACTATCCGAATAGACCATCTTCGGTTCGCCCTTCTTCGTTTCATAGAGCCTGACGCCATCCTGGAAATCGGAGAAGACCACTAAAGCGTCATAGGATTCCGCCAATAGCCGATCCATCCACGCGCCCAAAGAGCCCTTCTCGCAGGCGGTCCGAACCTTGGCCTGCACGGAGCGACCGTTCGGCGTCAAAGTCTCGAGCGCGGTCTGCGTCGGACCCTCGCGCAGGCGAGGTGCGACGCCGTGGAAACGTCGCCCGAAGACGACCATGTCCCCCAAGCCGACGACCCGGGCGCCGTCAAACCGGAACACATCGGCGTCAGGAAACTGCTTCCGAATCTCCGCCTCAACCCTTGGCAGATAGGAGCGCATCGAACCCGAGCAATCGAGATAGACCGCCACCCGCTTCGCACGGATGAAGGCGCCCATCACTGGTCGGCCTACGAAGCCGGCTCGGTTGCCTAAGCCGGTGCCGAGACCATTGCCGCCGAAAGAGCCAATCCCGCGCCCGAAGCCGCCCTTCCCTTGTCCGCCGGACAGACCGGCCAACCCTATCTCCGGCGTCATCGCCTTCATCGGCGGAAGCACCAAGGTCGCGCTGGCGGACTTCGAAGTGAGCCGTTTCTGTGGGGTCGGTACCTTCGGCTTACGTTGAACGGGATGAGTCGCCGCTGGCCCGCCCGACTTGCCCCCGGCCACCGCATGCGAAGTGAACTCCCGTTTAGGCGGGGGCGTGGGCTCATGGAACACGACCCAACAAGCGATAACGACGAGTAAGCCATGCATGCCCAACGATAGCAGGAGGCCGCGCCATGAACGCGCCGGAGCGCGTCGCTGACCGGCCACAAAAGGCTCGGGATGATCCATCCCACAAGGCTAAGAACCCATGGCCCGCATCAAGCGAGCAAGCGCACAGGTTCACCCTATATCCCGACCGCAGGATGACCTCAGGAACAGGCCTCAGTTCGCAGGCTTAGGCGGGCCGTCGGGACGAAGCCAGTCGATGAGCGTGAATTTTCCGCCCGAGACATCGGCCGACTTCTGCAAGATCCGACTGGCCGGATTACGCGTGGAGAAAAGATAGAGTGCGGGAGCCTTGCCAGCATTGGCGAGATCGAAGGAACCAACCCAGACGTCTTCCCATGCCTTCTCGGCGACAGTGCGGTCATCCTTGATTTCCGCCTCGGGAAGGGAGCGCTGCCCGGCGTCGTCGAAGTAAGTCTGCAGCAGCGGCCGGCCGGGGCGAACCTGCAGCACCTGATCGTTGAAGTCGGAGAAGATTACCAGCGCGTCGTAGCGCTTCTCGGTGCGCAGGATATCCACCCAGGCGCCGACGGAACCTACTTCGAAATTACCTGCATAGCGGGCCAGGATCTCCTTACCCGTCGGGCTGAGGCGACTTGGGTCGAGGCTGACTCTTGGTCCGGCAGGAGCGGGCTTATGCGGCAGCACGGACGCCACGCCGCCACGGACCACGGTGCCGTCGACCCAGACCTTGATGGCGGGCACCTTGAACACGTCGGCGTCGGGAAACTGCTTCCGGACCTCGGCCTCGACGGCTTCGAGGTAGGGCGCCATCGAGCCAGAGCAATCCAGGTAGACCGCGATGCGCGGAGCCGGCTCGTCGCCGCCCCCAGTCGCGCCGCCGGTCTTGGCCGCGTGGGCGAAGGCGGAGAGCAAGACCAGCGCGAGGATCGTGAAAATCTGGGGAGGCTTCATCGGGGTGGGGTTGTTTCAATAGTGCGAGCGGGCGAGGGACCTTGGAACTATATTTTGTTTTTTCGCGTGGGGGCTTTGCCCTAGGCACCAAAAAGGCGAAGCCGGGTGGCTTCGCCTTTCAGACCGATGGAACAACTCTTAGCGAGTAGGGCCGGCACCGCGGGTATTGCCCGTGGACGAAGCAGCCGCGCGGAAACGTAGGACCGAGTTGGCCGCTGCGGCGGTAGAGGGCGCCGACATTTCGACCGTGAAGAAGCCAGCGGCGGCCTTGTTCGGGGCCACCGAGATTACCTTGGTGGCTAAGGGGAAGCGTCCATCCACGACAATCATGCCGGGCTTGAGGTCAATCGAGCCCGAGACATCGTCGATAACTTTGGAATCCTTGGCGAGCGTACCCACCGCCTGGATGAGCGGGGTGAAGGCGAAGACCGCGTTAGTGGAATCTTCGAGCACCGGAGCGGAGATGGTCAGCTGCTTGTCGACGACGCGCTTCTTGCGCTTCTTCTCGGGATCTTCGGGATCGATAATCTCCTTGAAGGTCGGCATCGTCACAAGCGTGACGCCGTCGGGAAGCCCGCGGCCACTCACCGGCATACCGACGTAAAGGTCGTCATAGTTGTGCAGGTCATTAACCGTGTTGGTGCCCTTTTGGGCGTCACCAAACTTAACCATGATGGCGCTCCCTTCGGAAGCGGAGACGCAGCGCTGAAGAATGGTGCCCGGCTTATTACCGTAGGCACGCGAAGTGCTGATGAGATAGAGGCGCGGGCCCTTATTCTCGCGGGCGCCAGCGAAGGCTT
>CAMDQP010000028.1 GCA_945906115.1 Opitutus sp. GAS368 | reverse complement strand
CTGACGCTTATCGTCATCCTGTGCACGGTCGTCTTCGGCCAGAATATGCCGATGATCTTCCTCGCCGTGGGGGGCGTCTCCTGGCTGACCATGGCGCGCATCATCCGTAACCAGACTCGCGAGCTGAAGGCCTCGCAGTTCGTCCAGGCCGCCGAATCGCTCGGCCAGTCGCGCTGGGGTATCTTCGGCCGGCATTACCTGCCCAACCTCGCCGGTACCATCGCCGTGTGCGCGACGCTCACCGTCCCCGGCGTCATGCTCCTGGAGGCCTTCGTGAGCTTCCTTGGGCTCGGCGTGAAGGCGCCGATGACCTCGTGGGGCCTAATGATCAAGGAAGGGGCCGACATTATGGAAGAGTGCCCTTGGCTGCTGATCTCCCCTTCGGTTGTCTTCGCGCTCACGCTGCTTTCCCTGAACTTTCTCGGCGACGGCCTGCGCGATGCTTTCGATCCGCGCTCCTCCCGCAAGTAAGCCATGACGTTGCGCCGCTATATTGTCATCAAGCCCGACGGAGCCGAAGGGGACGAGTTCGAGGTGGACCTGCCGCCGGAGGTGCCTGACTTCACCCATCATCCTGTGACGAAGGAGCCGTGCCGACGCGTCCTCGAATCGCCCACGCTCACGATCAAGTATGGCGAGGCGGCCATGAAGCAGGGCTTGAGCGACAAGCGTCTTGCCCGGGCGGGGTTCCAGCGATTGGAGAAGGACGGCAAGGGCGGTTGGAATAAACTCAACTGAGTTCCGGGCCCTCGGCGACCTCCCCAAATGAATCACCCCGCCGGGTGGCGGGGTGAAGCATCGTCAGGGTGGGCGTTTCCGCCGTGTAAATTAACTTACGCCTTGGCCGGAGCCGCCGCTTCTTCGCGGGCACGCTTCACGAGCGACTTCGCGGTGTCGGACGGCTGGGCGCCGAGCTTGACCCAATGGTCGACGCGCTCGACGTTGATCACCAGACCCGGGGTCTTACCACGGGCGCGGGGATTGTAGTTGCCGAGGACTTCGACAAAACGGCCGTCACGGCGGATGGCTTGTTCGGCGACGACGAGGCGATAGGTCGGCTCGTTTTTCGTACCGAAGCGTTGGAGGCGGATGCGTAGCATTGGATTGGGAGAAGGTGGCGAGTTATCGTCTCAGGAGAGTTCTCAAAAGACGGATGTGCAAAAACGCAGGAGGGAGGGGGAGAGTCAAGCCTTCCCCCGAAGGTTTTAGTAAAAAATGTCCCACCCTCGCCGAGCTCGTCGTCAAAACACGCAAAACAAGACCCTGTTAATAAGTGGGTTAGGCTGTATCTTGCGTATAGGGGGTTTGGCGGCCTTTTCGGCCGGCTTCCGGTTTGGCCTCAAATTCAGGCACAAAAAACCCCGCCATGGGGCGGGGTTTCGGGGAAGCCTTTGGGGCTTACTTGGCGGCGGCAGCGGCGGCGGCAGCTGCAGCGGCGTGCTCGGTCGGGTCGAAGCGCTTTTCTTTGACCTTGGTAGCCGACTTGCCCTGGCGGTCGCGGAGATAGAAGAGGCGGGCGCGCATGACCTGCGAGGTGCGTTCGACTTCGATCTTCTCGATGTTCGGGGAGTGGACCGGGAAGGTGCGCTCGACGCCTTCGCCGAAGGAGATGCGGCGAACGGTGAAGGTGGCGTGGATGCCTCCGCCCTTGCGCTGGATGACGATACCGGAGAAGGTCTGGGTGCGCTCCTTGTCGCCTTCGCGAACCTTGGTGGCTACCTTGACGCCGTCGCCGACCTTGAAATCATGGTCTCCGCGGGCGGTCTTCAGCTGGGGCTGGGTGGCAAATTGGATGAGGGGATGGTTGCTCATGGCTGGTGTTCTTGGTCTTTCATCAGGTCCGGTCTGCGTTGCTTTGTCTTCTCTATTTGCCTTTCCCGACGCCATTTTTCGATTTCGGCGTGATTTCCTCCTAGGAGGACGGGGGGCACCTCGAGACCATCGTAAACAGCGGGTCGGGTGAACTGCGGAAAGGCGAGCAACTTGCCGTTGTAACTATCCCCCGTCAAGGAGTTTTCCTCCCCAAGCACCCCGGGGAGCTGCCGGCCGAGGCAATCGACCAGGACGCAGGCGGGCAAAGTGCCATTAGTAAGCACATAATCGCCGATCGAGAGCTCACGAGTGACCTTCCGGTCCCGGAAACGTTGGTCGATACCCTCATAATGACCCGAAATGAGAATCAAATGGCTCTTTTGAGCCAGTTCCTTGGCCAGCTTGTTAGTCAATTGTTCACCGTCGGGGCAGAGATAGATGACTTCACAGTCTGGGGTGGCTAGGGCGTCGACGGCGTCGAACAGGGGCTGGCAGCTCATGAGCATACCCGGCCCGCCGCCGTAGGGCATATCGTCCACCTTGCGGTGCTTGTCCTTGGAGTAGGCGCGCAGGTCGTGGGCTTTGAACTCGATCAGGCCCTTGTCGATGGCCTTGCCGATGACCGACTCCTGGAGGAAGCCGTCGGCCATGGCGGGGAAGAGGGTGATGAGGTCGATGCGGATGGCCACGGTGAACGGGACCATCCAACAAGCGAAAGGCCGTCGAGGGCAAGCCGTCCCTGCGTTGGCTTACTTCTTCTTCGGCTTGGCCTCGGAGCGCTGGTCCATCCGGATGCCTGCCTCGGCGGGCACGGGCTTACCGGTCACGTCCACGTCCGAGGTGAACAGATATTTCCATACATCTTCCTGCAGCGGTCGTCCTTGGGCGTCCTTGGGCGAGCCTTTGCTCGGCGTCACGTAGCCGTGTGCGGCACCGGCCTGCTTCTTTTCGTCGCCCTTCATCGGAGCGTCCGCGATGAGGCGGCGCGAATGACCATAGGGAGCTTTCTCCTTTTCGGCGTTCACGACCGGTCCATAGGCGTTGAGACGCAGCATCAGCCACGAGCGTTGGTAATGGTCGCCGGTCCATCCGCTATCGAGGACGTGGGTGTAGCCGAAGAAGCGGTTGAGCGGCGTCGCCGACGGGCCGGCCTGCCAGTCTTCGGTGTTGTCGCGCGGGCCGCAGAACATGATCACGCGCGCGACCTGCTGGTGCATCGCGAAGCGCGCGGAGGACGTGGCGCCGTGCGAGGAGCCGCCGACGACGACTTTGGTCCAGTCGAGTTCCTTGCCGCCGGCGGCGAGGAACTGTTCCCAGCGGCCCAGCGGGTGCTTCTTCACGAGCCACTGCACCAGGCGCGTGGCGCGACCTTTGGCGGAATCGGCTTCCGCGATCTCGATCGACTTCGAAGCGTCGACGCCGGCGGTGGCCTCGAGGCGGATATTGCCGAGGTGCTGCGTGTCGGCGGGCACGGTGTTGAGCTTGCCGAACCAGCCGCGGGCATACTGGACGCTGATATGGTGGTAGCCGTAGCCGTTGACCTTCTCGGCGATGACGGGGTTATGGCCCATCAGCCAGACCACGAGCTGCCCGCGGGGCGCGACGCGCGTGTCGACGTCGGCCGTCTGCATATCGGCGGGCTTGCCTTTGCTCTCTAGACTGAAGTCGATGTCGGGGTAAGACTTCGCGGACGGGTCGACCTCGCTGGCGCGCACCGTGAGGTGGTAAGCCTGGGGCTTCGGGTCGTTGAACTTCACCGGGGCGGCGTCGGCGAAGGAAGCGACGAAGCCGAGGAACAGGCAGGCGAGGACGGTACGCATGGGGTTGCGCCCTAGATGTCCGCGCCGCCGAGGGATGGCAAGACCGACCGCTTACTTGGGCAGCTTGCCGTCGACGTAGTCGAGGGCCTTCTCGATCACGGCCTTCGGGGCCCACTGGTGGCCGCCTTCGAATTCGAAGACCTGCAAGCGATCGCCTTGCGTCTCACGCAGCTGCTTGATCTCGCCGCGGTTACTGTCCTTGGTGCCCATGGTCAGGGCGACGGCGGGAATCTGCACGCCGCGGAGGCCTTGGATTCCGTTGTCGAGCTGGCCGACGCCGGCGCCCTGCAAGACCACCCCGCCGAAACCGTCGCCGATGCTGGCGAAGACCGAACTCGCGCGCGCGCCTCCGGAAAAACCGGTGCACACCTTGCGGCCGGCGGCGAGGCGGAACCGTTTTTCGGCGTCCTGGTTAGCGGCGAGAAAATTGCCGACGCTGGGGTCCCACGGGCCGTTCTTGGATTCGTCGAGGAGGATGGCGATGTAGCCGTGCTTCTTAATCCAGTCGGCCATGTTGCCCATCGAGGCGTTGCCGCCGGGCGAGGCGACGAAGATTGCGGGCCAGGTCTTGGTCGCATCGCCGTGATAGCCCTTTGGCAGCACGACGCGGTAATGGTAGACGCCAGAGTATTTCGAGTAGCCGCCGTTGTGGTCGCAGGCGATGCGCGTCTCGACGCCTTCCTTGATGACGAGGCCTTCGGGGGTCGTCCGCGACGCGGGGGTTGCGGGTTCGGCGGCGCCGACGACGGCGGAGAGCAGGCAGAGGAGCAGGGCGGGGTACCGGCGCATGCAGAAGGGGTAGGCTTGAACCGCTCCGAGGGCAAGCGTGGTTGCGGCTTGGAAGCCCGCCTGGGTTGCTTCATAGCCTTACGCCGTGTCCCGTTCTGTCGCCCAAGTCCCCGTGCTCGAAGTCTCCCGCCTGCGCATCGCCCGCGAGGATAAGGTCATCCTCCGCGGTCTCGATTGGCGCGTGGAGCCCGGGCAGCATTGGGTGATCCTCGGGCCGAACGGCTCCGGTAAGTCTTCGCTCCTCGCCGCGCTCACGGGATACTTCGCACCGACTTCGGGATCACTCTCGGTCCTCGGCGAGACTTTCGGTCGCAGCGACTGGCGCGAACTGCGTCGGCGCATCGGCCTCGTCGGTCCATCCGTCGCCGCGATGATCCAGCCTGCCGAGCCGGCGCTGTCCGTCGTGGCGGGTGGCGTCGATGGCCTCATCAATCTCTGGCGCCGGCCGAAGCCGGCGACGCGCGCGCTCGCGCGTCGGCTACTGCGCCTGCTCAAGGTCGGCGGACTCGCCGCCCGCCCGTGGGGCCATCTCTCGCAGGGTGAGCGCCAACGCGTGCTCATCGCTCGGGCCTTGGCCTCCGACCCCGCGTTGCTGATCCTCGACGAATCCTGCGCGGGCCTCGATCCCATCGCCCGCGCCGAGTTCCTCTCTTTGGTGAAGCGCCTCCCGAAGCTGAAGCCCGGCCTGGCCATCGTGTTCGTCACGCACCACGTGGAGGAGATTCTGCCGACCTTCACGCATGCATTGCTGCTGCGGAACGGGGCCGCGCTCGCCGCCGGCAAGATGGCCGACGTCCTGAAGCCCGCCGCGCTGGCGAAACTCTTCGGACGTAAGGTGCGCCTAAATAAAGGGCGGGCTGGCTGGTCGCTGGATGTCGCCGGGAAGTAGGTAGCAGGGCGGTTTGACCGCTTTCGACTTCCCCTTAACCCTTGCTTCGTCCTACTTCATCTTTCTTAGCAATGCCTTCGCCGTTCGACAACCTCCTCCCTCGCTATGACGCCGTCGTCATCGGCGCCGGCCTCGGCGGGATGACCGCGGCGAACAACTTGGCGAAATTCGGACGCAAGGTCCTCCTCCTCGAGCACCATTACCAGCTCGGCGGCCTGGCCACCTTCTTCAAGCGCGCCGGCGGTCACGTCTTCGATATCTCGCTGCACGGCTTCCCCCACGGGATGATCAAGTCCACGCGCCGCTACTGGACCAAGGAAATCTCAGACCGCATCCATCAGCTCAGCGATGTCCGTTTCATCAATCCCGATTTCGACGTCCGCACGACCTTCGACCGCGCCGACTTCACGCGCATCCTGATCGAGCAGTTCAAACTTTCCGCCGAGACCGTCGAGGCCTTCTTCGCGCACCTGCGCGAGATGAACTATTACGACAACGACCCGCGCACCACGCGTCAGCTGTTCGAGCAGTTCTTCCCCGGCCGTCCCGATGTCCAGCGCCTGCTCCTCGAGCCCATCGCCTACGCCAACGGCTCCACCCTCGACGACCCGGCGATTACCTTCGGCATCGTCTTCTCAAACTTCATGTCGAAAGGCGTGTTCATCTTCCAGGGCGGCACGGATACGATGATCAACCTCATGACTGCCGAGATGAAGGCCAATGGCGTCGATATCCGACGTAACGTGCTCGTCGAGAAGGTCCTGGTCGAGAAGGACGCCTCTGGCCGTCGGCGCGTCGTCGGCGCGAAGCTCCGCGGCACGCGCCTCGGCGAAGAAGCCGAGGTCGCCTGTGCGACCGTCGTCTCCAATGCGAACATCAAGGACACCGTGCTCAAGATGGGCGGGGAGGACGCCTTTGAAGCTCCGTTCCTTGAGGAAGCCAAGAAGGTCCGCGTGAACACCTCCTCCTGCCAGGTCTACATGGGTGTGCGCGAGGGCGAGAGTATCCCGCACATCGGCGACCTTGTGTTCACCTCCGAGGCCAAGCCGTTCTCGAGCCACGAGCTTGTCGACTTCCACACCACGTCACGCACCTACTCGGTTTATTATCCGGATACTCGTCCGCATACCAAGAAGCCTCGTTACGCGATTGTGACGTCGGTCAACCAGAAGTTCGAGGATTGGGCGCAACTTTCCGACGACGACTACGCGATTCACAAGGCGCGCGTCATCGAGGAATCCTTCAAGGGCCTCGAGAAGTTCATCCCCGACATCCGTTCCAAGGTCGACCATGCTGAGGCCGCGACCCCCCGCACCGTCCAGCGCTACGTCCGTCACATTGGCGGCACCTCGTTTGGCACCAAGTTCGAAGGCCTCAAGGTCTCGATGGCTCTGCCCGAGCAGGTCGGCGGCTTCTACCATGCCGGTAGCGTCGGTATCATCATGTCCGGCTGGCTGGGCACCATCAATTACGGCGTGATCGTCTCGGCCAAGGCCGACGCCTACCTGCGTGAGCCAAACGCCGACCCGCTCGGCGAAGCCGCGGCGAGCGCCGGCGTCTGACACCCTGTTCGACGGCTTGACGGTCGACCTGAAATGGTAAATCTCCGGGCATGGCCAAAGACTCCCCGGACGAAGGCATCTTGAAGAAGCTCGAGCACGGGCTGGAATATTTCATCTTCGCCAGCCGCTGGGTGCAGGCGCCGATTTACGTCGCGCTGATCTTCGCGGCCTTCGCCTACGCTTGGAAGAGCGTCCAGGAGCTCTTTCACATCCTTCAGGACTTCTCCACCGCCACCGAGAGCTCCATCATGCTTGGCATCCTTTCGCTCGTCGACATCTCGATGGTGGCCAACCTCGTGAACATGGTCGTCGTCGGCGGCTACGTGACCTTCGTCTCGCGTATCGACTTCGGGGCCAGCGGCGACCGCCCCGATTGGCTCGACCACATCAACGCCAACACCCTCAAGGTGAAGCTCGCCGGCAGCCTGGCCAGCATCTCGGCGATCCATTTGCTCAAGAGCTTCATCGACATCACGGCGACCACCACCGGCGGCGCCACGTTCACCGCGGGGCAGGAGAAGGTGATCATGTGGCAGTCCATCATCCACGGCGTGTTCCTAGCCTCGATGATCCTTTTCGCTTGGGGCGAGAAGATGCAGCGGCACGACGATCACTGAGCCTTGGGCGCGAGGTCGCTGACCCAGCCGACGAGGTAGCGTTTACGTTCAGCCGACCAGCCGTAGTGGATTCGCAGGCGCTCGCCTGCCGGATTCGGCTTGGTGTCGATCGTCGCGTTCAGCGTGACCTTCCGTCCCTGGTGGGTAACGCGCATGGCGGCTTTGCCGGTGAGACCCTGGCGGGTCGGGTGGCGCAGATGCGGGGGGATCTCGTCGCCGTCGCAAGCGCTGCCATGACCGCCTTCCATCCGCACCATGCGCATGAAGTCTAGGGCGCGCATCGCCGAGTGGATGTGCTCGAAGCAGTCGAAGTCGCAGGCCATGCCAGCGTCGATGGCCGACTCCAGGATGTCGTGATCCTCCATGCTGGGCATGCAGCACGCCCAGGCGAGGAAGTGGCCCACGTTCGGTTGGTGGCCGGTCACACGGTGGCCTTGGATCTCCTGCTTCGGCCGGCGGACTTTTTCCTCGCGCACCTCCGGCCCAAGGCCGGCCACGATCGCCTGGACGACCGCTTTGTCCACGGCGCGGAAGTCGAAGGTGACCTCGTTCGTCCGGCCATCGACGCCGGTTGGCCCCGAGTCGTCACCGGCGATGCGCACGCCGATGTCGCCATGGAGCTCCGGTCCGCTCAGGCGGACGCAGTCGCCGTCAGCCGGCAGCACGAAGAACGTGGGCAGGCCTTCGTCCGCGCCGCCGAGGGCCTCAAGGCGTTCGCGGAGTTTCATGGCGGGGAAGGGAGTACGGAGGCGACGTCGGAGCAGCGGGCGAGGGCGGGAAGGAGCGGGGGAGTGGCGTTTCATGGTTTGGTTTTAAGAAGAAGAGAGGGAATCCCTGCCGTGCGGTCCGTGGGAAAACGGCGCGCGGCTGGAAAGGTGAGCAATGGAATGGAAGGATCGGACAGGGACGCCGCGGTGGGCGGAGAACTGGCCGAGGACGCTACTATGCCCGGCCGCCGAAACTTGTCCAGCGGGCCGCCGGAGGTTTCTGAAAATAATATAACCCCCGGATTTATGGGCAAAAAGAAGGGCTCCCCGGTCGGGGAGCCCTTGGGGGCCGTTGGCTGGCCAGATCAGTGGGCTTTTTTCGCCACCGGGATGCGCATGCCGTAGAAACTCCGATAGACGAAGAAGAGGGCGACCAGGAAGATCGCGCTCCCGAGGAGCAGCTTCGGGCCGGCCGGCATCTTCACCGCAATCTCGACGGCGAGCAGGCCGAAGAGCGTCGTGAACTTGATGACCGGGTTGAGTGAGACCGACGACGTGTCTTTGAACGGGTCGCCGACCGTGTCGCCGACGACCGTGGCCGCGTGGAGAGGCGTGCCCTTGGCCTTCATGTCGACTTCGACGATCTTCTTGGCGTTATCCCAAGCGCCGCCGGCGTTGGCCATGAAGATTGCTTGGAAGAGGCCGAAGAAGGCCATGCCCACCAGGTAGCCGATGAAGAAGAACGGGTCGAAGAGCGCGAGGGACAGGGAGAAGCAGAAGATGACGATGAAGATGTTCGTCATACCCATCTGCGCGTACTGCGTGCAGATACGGACCACTTCCTTGGAGGACTCCGTCGTCGCCGTCGTCGCGTTGAGGTTCATGTTGTCCTTGATGTACACTACCGCGCGGTAGGCGCCGGTGACGACGGCCTGCATCGAGGCGCCCGTGAACCAGTAAATTACCGCGCCGCCCATGAGGAGGCCCATGAGGGCCTCCGGGTGGACGAGGGAGAGTTTCTCCAGGACGTTGAAGTTCTTGTCTACCGCCTGGTAGTGTTCCTGCAGCATCATGATGATGCCGAAGACCATCGTGGTTGCGCCCACGACCGCGGTGCCGATGAGCACCGGCTTGGCGGTCGCCTTGAAGGTGTTGCCGGCGCCGTCGCCCTTCTCGAGCTGGTGCTTCGCGCCTTCGAAGTCGGGGCGGAAGCCGAAGTCGCGCTCGAGCTCAGTGGCGATACCCGATTGCTTCTCGATCTGGGAAAGCTCGTAGACCGACTGGGCGTTGTCCGTCACTGGACCGAAGGAGTCGACCGCGATGGTGACGGGCCCCATGCCCAGGAAGCCGAAGGCGACGAGGCCGAACGCGAAGATCGGAGCGGCGAAGGCGAATTTCATCGGCATCAGGCCGGCGACGGCCGGATGGGCCGAAAGCAGGTAGGCACCGAACATCAGGCCGAGGATGCAGAGACCCGTCCAGAAGGCGGAGTAGTTGCCCGCGACAAGGCCGGAGAGGATGTTGAGCGAGGCGCCGCCTTGGTTGGACGACGTCACGACTTCCTTTACGTGGCGGCTCTCGGTCGAGGTGAACGCCTTGGTGAACTCGGGAATGAGCGCACCAGCGAGCGTGCCGAGCGAGATGATCGTGGACAGCACCCACCATAGTCCGCCGCTCTGGTCGGCGAGGAGGAAGTAGCTGGCGAGGTAGGTGATCGCGATCGAGACCACCGAGCTAATCCAGACGAGGTTCGTCAGCGGCTGCTCGAGGTTGAAGTCCTTGGCCTGGCCCCAGACGGCGCGGCTCACGGCGTCGTTGATCCAGTAGCTGAGTAGCGAGGTGATCACCATCAGGATGCGCATGGCAAAGAGCCAGATGATGAGGGTCGCACACAGCGCCGGATTGGCGGCTAGGGCCAGTGCGAGGAAGGCGATGAGCGCCACGCCCGTGACGCCGTAGGTCTCGAAGCCGTCCGCGGTCGGACCGACGGAATCGCCCGCGTTGTCGCCCGTGCAGTCGGCGATGACGCCGGGGTTGCGGGGATCGTCCTCCGGCAGCTTGAATTCGATCTTCATCAGGTCGGCGCCGATGTCCGCAATCTTGGTGAAAATGCCCCCGCAAATACGGAGGGCGGAGGCGCCCAGGGACTCGCCGATGGCGAAGCCGATGAAGCAGGGCCCAGCGAGATCCTTGGGGAGGAACAGAAGGATCCCGATCATGAAGAAGAGCTCGATGGCGACGAGCAGGAGGCCCACGCTCATGCCGGACTTGAGCGGGATGAGCAACGTGGCGAGCGGATTGCCGCGCAGGGCGGAGAAGGCGGCGCGCGAATTGGCGACGGTGTTGATGCGGATGCCGAACCAAGCGACGCCGTAGCTACCAAGGATACCGAGGACCGAAGCCGCGAGGATCACCGCGACAGAGAAGGCGTCCTTGTGTTCGAG
>CAMDQP010000027.1 GCA_945906115.1 Opitutus sp. GAS368 | reverse complement strand
GTGAATTCACCGGTACCGAGGAACTGTTTATTAATCCAGCCGGCGTAGTCGGTGTACGCGGCCATGCGCGGGAACCACTGCGCGATGGTGTAGATGCAGTTACCGTCTTCCTTGAAGTGTTCGTAACCCGTGCGGGCCATGATGCGCTTTGCGTCATTGATTGGGTAGGTCCAGGAGATCTTGAAGACAAAGTCGGCACCGGGCTTGAGAGGCTTGGGCAGATCGAGGCGGAGCATCGTCTTCACGATGGCGTGCGGGAGGCCGCGCCCTTCGGCGTCGGTCAGCTTTGTGATCTTCAGTTCGCCGTCGTAGCTCTCGTAGGCCAGCAGCCGGTCGAGGGCCGTGTAGCTGAACTTCTTCAGGTCGACGCCCCGCTTGGTGTTAGGTGCTGTGCGGGAATCGGCGCGTTTCGAGAAGTAATTCTGGTCCAGCTGGACCCAGAGGTAGTCGAGTGTATCGGGCGAGGCGTTATGATAAGTCACCGTAGCCTCGGCAGTGATTGTGCGCTTCTCGTCGTCGAGTTCGGCGCGGATATCGTAGTCGGCCCGGTTCTGCCAATAGCCGGCTCCGGGGGCGCCCGAGGCGAGGCGCTGGGGGGAGGGCGACGGTAGGAGCGAATCTAGCTGCTGGAACTTCTGGACCGGGGTGCCGGTCTCGGCCGCGAACGCGGTCAGGGCGAGGAGCAGGGGCAGCAGTCGTCTCATGCGATGGGATTAAGCCGAAAGGGCTCGTGCAGGGAAACTTTTTCAGCAAAAAGGGGTATTAACAGAACTACATGAGATTCCTGCTGTTATTTGCCACTTCGATCCTTTTAGGCGCACCGGTTCCACCGGCCCATACGGTCAAGCCTTTCGGAGAGGAGTTTCCGAGCCTCGACTCGCTGGCGGTCGGTGCCTGGTGGGAGCCTCGTCCTGCGGCCAAGGGGAAGAAGAAGGGTGCCGCCAGTCCGGGCGCGCCGACGATGCTGGTCGAGCGTGATCAAGTCATCGCGTTCGCTCTTTATACCCAGCAGGCAGGCGTCCTGAAGCTTTCCGCTCAGCTCTATCCTCTCTACCCTGAGGAATCCAAGGTAGCGCGTCTTGAATTCAAGCGCGACGGCCAATGGATCGAGTCGGCCAAGACCGAGGTGGTCTTCCCGGGTTGGAGTGCGCACTTCCGGGTCGAAGGCTGGGATGGTTCCAAGGATGTGGCCTATCGCGTGCGTCACGGTGAGAAGGCGGTCTTCGAAGGCCTCGTACGTCGAGATCCGACGGACAAGGACGCCATCGTCATCGCCAACATGTCGTGCAATTCGAGCCGTACGACGGGCGCCCGCCCGGAGATCCTCGATAACCTGATGCGCCAGAATCCTGACCTCTTATTCTTCGCGGGTGACCAGACCTATCGCCACACCGAGCACACCGCGGGTTGGATCGAGTTCGGTCTACAGTTCCGTGACGTGATGAAGGATCGCCCGACGATTTGTATTCCGGACGACCATGACGTCGGCCACCCCAACCTCTGGGGCGAGGGTGGTAAGCTGTCCACCGTCGCTGGCATGGCTGACGGAGGCTACTTCTATCCGGTCACCTACGTGAACATGGTCCAGCGTCAGCAGTCGTGGCATCTGCCGGATGCGTTTGACCCGACTCCGGTCCAGCGGGGTATCAGCGTCTTCTACACCCGCCTCAAGGTCGGCGGCATGGATTTTGCCATCCTCGAGGATCGTAAGTTCAAGTCCGCCCCCATGGGCAAGATTCCTCCGCAAGGCCCGCGCCCCGACCACGTCACCGACGAGAAGTATGATCCGAAGAGCATCGATTTGCCTGGCCTGCAGCTTCTCGGCGATCGCCAGCTGAAGTTCCTCGCCGCGTGGTCCGAGGACTGGGTGGGCGTCCGTCACAAGGCCGTCCTGTCCGCTTCGGCTTTCTGTGGGGCGGTCCACATGCACGGCGGTAAGGATAGCCGTCTGTTGGCGGACCTCGATTGCAACGGCTGGCCGCAGAAGGGCCGCGACGAAGCCCTGCGCGCCCTGCGTCGCGTGCAGGCCGTCCACCTTTGCGGTGACCAGCATCTGGCCGTTACGGTCAAGCATGGCATCGAGTCCTTCGGCGACGGCCCTTACTCGCTGACCAGTCCCGCCCTCGTGAACACCATCTACGGCCGCTGGTGGCATCCGAAGGATGAGAAGGCCGGCCCGAACGCCGTGGTTGGTAGTCCGTTGCCCTGGACCGGCGATTTCCTTGATGGACTTGGCAATCGGATGTCGGTCATCGCCTATGCCAATCCTGGGAACGTCCAGGACGAGCGCCAGCGTGCCGACGGTTACGGCCTGGCCCGTTTTCAAATGGCCAAACAGAGCGTCATCTTTGAGTGCTGGCCACGCTTCAGTGACTCGCGCAAGGGCGACAGCCAACAGTTCCCCGGCTGGCCGCAGACCTTCGCGCTGGCCGACAACGATGGACGTAAGCCCACGGGTTTCCTGCCGTCGGTTGATCTCCCCGCCGGCCCAGCCGTCGTGCAGGTCGTCTCCGAGCAGACCGGCGAGACACTCTACGTTCGTCGTCTGGAAGGCGGTAAAGCTTTCGCCGCGCCGGTCTTCGGGCCGGGTAAATATACCGTGAAGATCGGCGTCGATCGTCCGGACCAGCGCACCTTGACCGCGCAGGAGCCCGTCGCGCGTTAACGCTTCAGCAAAGCGTCGGTCTCGCTGAGTTTGAAGCGCACGCTGACGACGGAGTTCTGTTCAGGGCCAGCGGCGTATTGGACGTACGTCGTGGCCACGATCGTGCCGTCGGCGAGGAGCTCGACGCCGGGATAGCCGCAGTCACCGACGCGCTTGCCGTAATGATGGAGCAGCTTGACGCGGGTTTGGCCTGGTCGGCCGGCCTTCAGGTCATCGTACGTGCCGACCCAGGCGACGAAGTGGCCCTTGGTGGGGCTGTTAAGGGCTTGGTCGCGGAAGCAGATGACCATGCGGCCGTCTGAAGTGAACACGCCGTTATGGCGATCTCCCGTGAGGCCCCAGCTCGTATCGACCGGGGTCGACCACGTCGCGCCTTCGTCCTGGCTGAACATCATCAGGCTGCGGCCCTTGTGGGTATTCTCGCGGAGGAGGCAGGCGAGCTCCTTACCGTCGGGAGAACGGAAGACGAAGGGCTCGCAGGGATTCTTACCGGCGACTTCCGCGACGATGCGGGGCTCGGACCACGTGAAGCCACCGTCGGAGGTGATTGTCTGGAGCGTCACCAGCGGGGCCTTATCGGCGCCACCCGGGCCGCGATGATAGAGACCGAGGGTGCGGCCATCCTTAAGTCGGACCACGCTGCTGAAAGTCATCACGCAGGGGAAGTTGAGCGCGGGCATTTCTTTCCACGTCTGGCCATCGTCCTCGCTCATGATGCTCGGCATGCCTGGGCCGCCGCGTTTGCCGAGTGCGGCGGAGAAGACCCAGAGACGGGCTTTACCAGCTGGATCGACGATGCGATAAATGCTCGGGCAGTTCTGGTGGGTAGAGAAGCCCTTCGGCAGGCTGGCGTCGAGGCGTGTCCAAGATTTGCCCCCATCATCGCTCCGAGCCATCGGGCCGGCGGCGCCACCGTGATTGATGCACCAGACCGAGAAGATCGTCTGGCTGTTCGGCATCAGCAAGGTCGTCGGGTGGCCTTGGTAAAGCGTCGTCGTGCCCGCGGCCACGACCACTTGGCGTTCCTTCTGTCCTGAAAGGTCGACCAACGGCAGGTTCGGCTTCTCTTCGGCTGCGACCAAGGCGGCTAGGCAAAGCAGGGCGGGGAGCAGGGGGCGCATGGTGAATTGTCTATGAAGGGCAAAGGACCTGCCAAGCCTGACCGTATTGGACTGGGGTAGTTCTGGCTGAGCAAGCTGATCGGTGTAGCCTTGTATTTAAGCCTTTCGGCCATCCACCCCCTCCTACAGCTGCCTTTGTTAATCGCACTCCTCTGGTCCTTCTGGCCTGTGGCACCAAGCGTTGCCACGACCGGGGTAATCCCGGCATCTATTTGCTGATCCCGTTCTATCCTCTGGTGATGGCCTTTGGTAGAGGCGATGCTGGCTCCAATGCCTATGGCCTTAAAGCCAACGCAGTAGCGCAGAGGAAGACGTGAGCCATCATCATGTCGTGATGCCAGATTCGGTGCAGTTACTGGTAAGAGGGATGCTACAACTCGAAAGTTACTACCACTAGTCTTTCACTTTCAGTTCGTATGTTTTTCTGACTAATACGTACTGAAAGGCAAGGCAGGCAAGCCGTCCTTGTTGAACAGGTTGGCCCAGGGATGCTCTGCAGCCCAAGCATAGCGCACTGCGACAGGATTTAAAACCTTATCGCTCGATACAATAATGGTATTTCCCTCGATGACCGCATCGGCCCAGACAAAGACAGGTTTATTGTAATTGAAGGTTTTAGCATCTCCAGTAATCGTGAAACCCTTCAATCTGTCAATTGACACACCCTTTTTGAAGACCAGCCCCTTGCCTACATGATCAAAGGTGATGATCACCTTGTTGCCCATGATCTTATGGGATTTGTAGACCGGCCCGTAGATTGCCACGTTTTTGCCGTAGACCCCGCCAAGTGCTACCCGTGTCGCCCTCGCCCCAAACCCTGATTTGTTTTCCGGATGCATTCCGGCTTCGTTATATTTTATTCCGTTGGCCAGCTGCTCACTGGTTGGATTAGCGGTGGGCGACAGATCACTGCTGGTGGACATAAAGGTGTTCGGATAATTCCTGATCCGCAGGTAATTGTCCCGTCCTTCGCCACTTTCTTTGCCACCCGGAACCGAGTTCGGAAGCGGCTTGAGCGGCATGCCCTTGGAAGTGACAGGGTCGGTGTCGTCCCAGACGCACCCGCCGCCACTGGGTTTCTGCACATAGATGAACGGGAAGTCCTGTCCCCAATCCTTTCGCCAACCTTTAATTAGCCCACCCATCAAGGTATATTGATCAATGCCTTTTACCCCCGTGCTGCTCTCGCCCTGATCCCACAGCACACCGCGTATGGCGTAAGGAATACAAGGCCTGATGATTGTTTCATAGCGTTGGCCGATCACGCCAGACCAGGTGGTGCCTGTTGCGCCGGTTTTATCAGATTTCACCAAGACTTGGCACGCTGGGTCGCTGTTGAACGCCTCTTGGCTAAGAAATTTCCCTGAGGATTCTCCAGCGACTGCTCCGACCAGCAGGCCAACCGGAACATTCAGCTCCTTCTGCAAAGGATAGCCATAACTGAACAAGAGAGCCGAGAATGCCTTGATATTTTCAGGGGTCGCTTCCTTCCAGCCTGTTGAAGCGGGTGTATCTAAACGATTCAGCCTGATCTTCGGATAGGGGCCAGCTGCCACCATTTTTGCCAGCACTTCATCCTTTTTAACGTACTCGCTGGCGGGGCCAAACATATTGGATTGACCCGAGCCGAGCCAGACCTCGCCAACCAGGACGTCTTCCAGCTTAAGCGTGTTGGAACCGGCCACCGTCAGGACATCAGGCCCGCCTTCTTTCAGCGAATCAAGACTCACCGTCCATTTGCCCTGCGCATCGGCCGTGGTCGATTTTTCCTGGTCACGGAATTTCACCGTCACCTTTTCGCCGGGCGCGGCCGTTCCCCAGACCGGCACTTTCATCCCGCGCTGCAGCACCATGTGACTACTCAATACCGGCGGAAGGACGACCTTGGCATATACCGCCCCCTGGAGAAGCATCAAAAACGCCAATGGCGCTATCGTGAATTTATAATCCTTTAGGATCTGGAAGACGGTAAGGTGCAGAGGCATGGGACGATTCTGATGGAGGCTTGGGGGATTTTTCCCAGATTTTGTGGACGGGGAATAGGCTCACTTAAAGAAATTTTAAGATAGGGTGTCAAGACGCTCAGTCCATTTGCCCTGATCATCGGCCGTGGTCGATTTCTCCTGGTCGCGGGTTATGCATGGGGTCGGATTATCCATGGGGTCAGGCCGTACCCTAACGTAGGCGTAACTAGATTCACCCATTTAGGGTGTTTTTAGTTACGCACTAAACCAGCTCACGCCCTGACCCCGTGTGCTGTTTGCCCGATAGCCTGTATCAGGATTAACGATGCACGCTAGCGCCCGAACTGTGTTATAATTGATTCATGTCCAGCCCTACAAAGTCAGTATCCAGCAGCCCATCGCGATCATTCGCTTGGTTGGCGGCCGCCCTATTAGGCATAGCCATTATGCTCTCCACGAGCGGATGCGCCGTGGTCGAGCAGGTCTTCAGTTTCGGACTGATTGGGTCACACTAAATTATCGTCCGTTCGTCGGTCCTTGGTTGGTCGAAGCCCGTACCATCGAGTCCGCCCTCGCCCAGGCAGGCATCGCCGTCACCTGGCGCCGCCGGGCCTGGGACGCCAAGCATTTCCCGCACGCCACCCGCGGATATTTCCCATTCTGGGAAAGGATTAATTCCTTGGGGTAAACCTCACTCCTCCCATTCTTACTCCCTTGGGGTGGAATTAACTCTTTCTCTTTAGGGGGAGGTTTAATTACCCCCCTTGCTCCGTTGCGGATACTTGCGACTCAGGGTTGACGTTGTTTATATCTATCTTTTAAAGGACGCTATGAACAGTCTTGGATACGACTTTATTGTTTTTCGTGATGGTCAGGAAATTGGGACATTTCCGGATATATATGATTTGATGCGGAGTCTGAAGGGTGGTCTTCTCCGAGAAACGGACACGGCAGAGGCGCAGACAAACCCTGATGGAAGTCCTTTTAATTATGATGAATGGCTGGCGCGAGACTCTCTTGAGCCATGGGCTCGGAACTTGCCACCGAGGTCGCGACCGCAGCCCCTGCCTCTTTCCGTGTTTAAGGCGACATTCTTGCAGAACTTAGAGCGTGGGTCTGTATCATCTCATCCTACTATTATTGCTCGTCGTAAAGACGGCGAAGGTCGGCGACATGCACAGCAGGTTTGGGACAGTCTCTAGACTAATTGAAATCGTGTATTCCCCTTGGGGGATAATCTTCCCGGCTTAGGTTTGCCGGCAGAGCTCCGGCCCGGGACTCTTTCGGCCTATGTCGTTAGATCGGCTCGAGCTCCTGGAGGGCCTGCACACGCGTGATCCATTCTAGCGCAAGCCGTGGCCGATGGGGTGAACTGCCCGAGGGGTTCACTTCAAGTCCTCCAACTTTCGACAAACCAATTTGCAAATAACTCGTACAGCCATCTAAGAAATAACCCGAAAAATAACTCGGGATAAAACGAAGCCCACACGCAAACGCCCACCACGACGATAAATAAGATTTGAGCACAACCACCAACTAAAATAAACAAACTCATCCACCACTTCAACCAGGGTGGACTCTTTTCCTGAGGCGCGTTTTTGCTCTTTGCCTCGGGGTCGTTCATTGGGATACTATGCCCGGACGATCGAGTGGCACAACCACGATAGCAGGCTTCACCGCGTGGCCGTGACCGAAGCCGACCGAGTGATCGAGCTCGACGACGTGTCCAAGCCTAGTGCGAGGCCGCGGTTATTGCACTATGGCCATCTATCATAAATATCCTTAATTATCCAAAAAACCCAAAGCACCACGCCAACCACGATGAGAAATGAGGTTATAGCCAAACCAGCCACGAGAATCCCAAACCCCCGAAGCCACTTCAACCAGTTGGGCTCTTTTTTTCCCTGAGGCGCGTTTTTGCTCTCTGCCTCGGGGTCGTTCATCGGGACAGTATGCCCGGCCGACCGCGGGGCGCAACCCCTACCCTGTCCGTTTAGATCGTCGGCAGCTGTCCGCCCCTTGTCCGCAATTTGTCCATGGCGCTTGGACACGGGCAAGGGGGTGCAGGGCAGGGGCTTGTGAATGTAAAACCGCGTTTGTCTTAGCTCCGCGGAAATAGAGACGCTGGGACGGTGCGCATACCTACCTCTTTTCTTAACTCTATTTGTAGATAGTTAAGACAAAGTAAGCAGAAGGGCCACCGCCGCCCTGTAAACAAAGGGTGGAACCGTGTCTTAGGGCGTTAAGACAAAGCTAAGACATCAAGGACAAGCGCCCCCCCTCCATTCCCTTATCTTGCTCCCTTGGGGTGGAATTGAATCTTTCTCTTTAGGGGGAGGTTTAATTACCCCCCTTGCTCCGTTGCGTCTCCTTGCGATGGGATGTTGCCACGGACCCTTGTCGCTCTGCATTGTAATTCCACTATGAGCTCACCCCTTCTCGTCAAAATCTCCCGGGACGGAAAAGAGATCGGGACCTATGACTCAGCTGAGGTCCTGCGTCTCCTGGGGTTGGGCACGCTCAAGCCAACGGACATCTATTGGCACGAGGGGATGGGTGGCTGGGAGCTCTTGTCTAAGCTTGATGCCTCCGAGGGGCTGAGGTTGCCAGCAGAGCCCGAGGTGAAGCCACAAAGTGATAACGAATCCGAATCCATTGGCGCCTGCTGCGGAGGTTGCGGATTATTAATATTCCTGATTTGTGGGTTTTGTTCAGTATACTGTTTCCTCGCCGTCGACGCGGGCCACTTTCACATGTTTGGGGTCGTCGGCATCATCGTCGGCTACATTTTTGGGTGGATTTCTCTCATCGGCCTGTTCATTGCCATTGCCTTCTACAGAAAGAAGAAAGCTAAGGCCTAACCCTTGGGAGATAATCCTTCCGGCTTAGGTTTGCCGGCAGAGCTCCAGGGCGGGCTGCTATCGGCATTCACTGTCAGGTGTGAAAGTTGGTGGGCCCACCGGGATTTGAACCCAGAACCAAGGAATTATGAGTTCCGTGCTCTAACCGTTGAGCTATAGGCCCGTGCGATGGACTTTGGCCGAAAGGGGGTGGGAGGGAAAGCCGATTCGCTGGGTTGAAACGAAGTCGGACGAGGCCATAGTGCCCCCATGCGCACCCCCGCATCGTTCTCCCGCCGCAACCTGATCAAAGGCCTGTTGGCCGCGCCGTTCTTCGCCGCTTCGGCCCGCGGAGCCGAAGCGCCTAAGCTTGTCGACCCAGCGCGAGGTCCTGGCGCCGGTTGGACGATTGCGGTCTTCCCTGATACGCAGAACTACGCGAAGTATGCCAAGAACCAGGCACACTTCGAGCTGATGACGAAATGGGTGAAGGAGCATCGCCAGGCTTGGAACATCGGCATGGTCATGCACGAGGGCGACTTCGTGGAGCAGAACAACATCGCTGTCGGCGGAGGCGGTGGCTACGGCGACCAGAATTCGGAGTCGCAGTGGGCCTCGGCCAAACGCGCGTTGCGGGTCTTCGATGGCGTGATTCCAACGGTCTTCGCGACGGGTAACCACGATTATGGCGTGCGTAACGCCGAAAACCGTACGACGCAGTTCAACGACCATTTCCCGCTGACGCATAATCCGCTCACGTGCGATGGCCAGGGCGGCGGTATCTTTCTGGAGGGACCGCCCACCCGCGACGGTAAGGTCACGCTCGAGAACGCGGCCTACGTCCTCAAGGTCCCCGGCGGACGCAATTTATTGATCGTCTCACTGGAGTGGGGTCCACGGCGCTTTGCCGTCGAGTGGGCGCGTGAAATCTTTGCCCGTCCTCGTTTCCGCGACCACCTCGGCATCCTGCTCATCCACGATTATCTGCTACCCAGTAATCAGCGCGACGGACAGGACGGCAACCGCAAGCGCCCTGGTAATCCCCATTGGTACAAGACCGGCCT
This sequence comes from Opitutus sp. GAS368, assembly GCA_945906115.1. Taxonomy (GTDB): domain Bacteria; phylum Verrucomicrobiota; class Verrucomicrobiia; order Opitutales; family UBA953; genus UBA953. The sequence continues at coordinate 1,113 of CAMDQP010000027.1, read as the reverse complement.
GGCGGGCGACACCCATGACGGCGAAGACCTCTGGAACGCCCTCGTCCGTAAGACGCCCAACCTGCGCCTGGTGCTCAACGGACACGAGATGGGTGCCCACGTCGGGTATCGGCAGGATGACAACGACGCTGGCAAGGCGGTCCACCAGATGCTTTTCAACGCGCAGGGCCTCGGCGGCGGTTCCGATCACCGCGGTAACGGCGGCGACGGCTGGCTGCGTCTGCTGACCTTCGAGCCCGACGGACGGACGCTATCAGTCCGCACTTTCTCGCCGTTGCGGCTTCAGGACGGCCGTTCGCATTACTGGGACGACCCTCGCTGGCGCTTCAGCGTGGACTTCGGCGGCTGAGGTCAGGCCTTACTTCGCGACGACGTCAATCAGCTGGCTGCGGACCGGGACGACGGTCCCGCGGTGCTGCTCCACGGCGGCCTTCAGGCGGGCCACGACGTCCGGATGGTCGGCGGAGATCTCGTGGGCTTCGGAGGGGTCGACGGCGAGGTTGAAGAGAATCGGCTTCGGGTGTTCGACCGGCTTCGGGTCAAAGTAGGAGCCTTGGGTGATGAAGTGGATCTTCCAGTCGCCAAGGCGAGCGGCGTAGAGCTTCTCGCCACGGTAGTAACAGAAGAGCCCGCGGTCGACGGCGCGTTCCTCGAGGAGGAGCGGCGAAAGGTCGGTGCCATCCATCGGACGGTCCGACGGTATCTTGGCTCCAGCGAGTTTCGCGGCGGTCGGGAAGAGGTCCAGCATCGTGCCGACGTTGTCGGTCACACCTGGCTTGATCTTGCCGGGCCACCAGGCGATGCCGGGCACGCGCATGCCACCTTCCCACGTGCTGCCTTTGCCGTCCTTGAGCAGTCCGGCGCTGCCGCCGGTCTCCGTGCCCATGAGCGTCCACGGGCCGTTGTCGCTGGTAAAGAAGACGAGTGTGTTGTCGGCCACGCCGTTAGCCTTGAGGGCCTTGAGGACTTCGCCGACGTTCCAGTCGAGTTCGGCCAGCACGTCACCATAGATGCCGCGCGAGCTCTTGCCCTTGAAGCGTTCCGACGCGAACAGCGGCGTGTGCGGGAAGGTGTGCGGCATATACAGGAAGAACGGCTTGTCCTTGTTTGCGC
>CAMDQP010000026.1 GCA_945906115.1 Opitutus sp. GAS368 | reverse complement strand
AGGAATTCAGAATAGTGAATCTGGAACTGGCCGACTTCATCGGCGTAGGCTGGCGTGATGCCGCGACCGGTGGAGCCGCGGGCTTCGTGGCCGAGGACGTTAATGCGATAGTCTTCCCAGGCCAGGTCGAGGATGCGGTGGGAGACGTCGCTGATCATGCAGCGTTCGTCGATGAGCAGGCGGGAGAGGACTGGGATACCGATCTTCTCGAGTGGCAGCGCTTCCCAGAGGGCCTTGCGCGGGTCGGCGACGACCCCGGAGCCGAGGGCGAGGCAAGCGACGTCATGTTCGGCCACGCCGCCTGGGAGTAGATTGAGCTTCAGGCCGGCGACCGTGTGACCCGAGTTCGCGCCTCCGTTGACCTTGAGCACCGTGCCGACCACGTCGCGACGTCCCGTGAGGGCTTGGAGTTCGCGGACGATTTCGGGGATGAGGCGGCCCTTGCCTTCGTCTCCCATGCTGATGCCCACGTCGGCGATGAGGTTGCTCTTAAAGGGGGTGAGTGCCATGGGCAGGAAGGTGAAGGCGGGCGGGGAAAGCCGTCCGCAAGTCGGCGAAGGCGTCGGTGAGGCTTAGGCTGTTGCGCCCTTCTGGCGTTCGTAGAAGTCGTTGATCTTCTTGGCGACGTCGCGGTAGCCCGAGTCGGCCATGTAGATAATCTTGTATTCGTCGACGGCTTCCTTGGCTTTGCCCATCTTCTCGAAGGTGTCGCCGAGGGCGTAGATGATTTCCTTCTTCAGGTCGTTCATCATCTGGACTTCGCTCTTGGCGGCGGTCAGCTGCTCGATGGCGAGGTCGAACTTGCCGCCTTGGGTGAAGGCGAGGCCGATGGCGAGGAGGGCTGGCTGGCGGAACTTCGGGTTACGCTGGGCGTACTGGAGCTGTTGAACGGCGTCCTCGAGGCGATTGGCGGCAAGCAGGAGGGTGCCGAGCTCGTAGCGGTAGCCGTAATCGTTCGGGTAACGTTCGACCAGCGCGATGGAGGTCTTGAGGCGGAAGTCGTTGAGCTCGGTCTCGTTTTTAGCGAGGGCTTCCTTGCTGGCGGTGTCGGCTGGGTTGGCGGTGATGGCCTCGCGGAGCTGCTTGGAGTTACGCTCGTACCGGCGGATGAAGAGGTCGCTTTCCTGACGTTCGAGGGAGCTGTCAGCCTTGCCGAGGGTCGTCAAGCGGCCGCGCTGGAGCCAAGCGATCGAGCTGTCGAGGTCTTCAGCGACGAGGAACATACGGACGATATCGCGGTAGAGGTCGAGGCTGTCCGGGGAAGCCTGAATTTTCTGGGCGAGTTCGGCGGCCTGAACGAGGGCGGTGGCCGAGTCGGTGACGGTGCGGGCGGACTGGTCGAGGCGGAGGGCTTCGTCCTTGTCTTTGAGCTTGGACTGGAAGTCGCCTTTGTCCTCCCAGTTGCCCTTCTTCATCGTCTTATTGACGGAGGCTTTGCGGACGGCTTCCTGGAGGTCACCGTTGCCAGGAAAGAGTTTCAGCCCCCTGTCGGCGGCGTTCAGGGCGTTATCATTTTCGCCGGCGGCGATCCACACGTTGGCGAGGTCGACGAAGTGCTGGATTTCCGTGGGCTCGTTGGTGCAGAGCTCTTCGTAGGCGAAGGCGGCGAGCTCATGGAACTCCAACTTAATGGCGGCGAGGGCGATGGTCTTGTTCGCGTTGGCGTCGATCGGCTTCTTGGCGAGGACTTCTTCGGCGGCGGCGATGGCGGCGAGCGGGTCGGCTTCCACGGCCTTGGCGATTTTGCCGGAGGTCAGGGCGCCGGTGATGCCGTCAAAGAGACCTTTCTTGGTTCCGTGGAGGGCTTTCTGGGCCTTGCGGAGGGTGCGACGCACTTCGATGCAGCCGGGATTACGGACGAGGATGCCCGTGAGAACCTCGACCGCGTACTGGGGGTTTGCCTTCAGCTGCTGGTCCGCGGCGGTGATCTGTTTCTGGAGCCGGGGATCGAGCTCGGTAAGGGGGACTTTTTTCATGGAAATGGGCTGATTGACCTGCGAAAACTGACCTTCCAGATGCGAGTGGTCAATCCCTTGGACGTGAAAAACGCAGGTGGCGGCGGAGGGCCGGGCGGAGGGGGGCGGCGATAATCCGACCGACGCAGTCCGCAGCCCCGCAGGCACACGGGTGAAAGAGGCTTTCAGCCAATGAAAACGCATAGTCGAAGGTGATTTCCTCGGCGGCGGCGATCGGTCGCTGGGCGGTCAGCCAAGCCGTGGTTTCCTCTTCGTGCCAGATGAGTTCGGCGTTCGGGTGGCAGGCATGGTTGGCGTGCCGCGAGGGGTTGTCGGCCGAAGAGCCGTCTAGCCAGCGCCCTGGGGCGATTTCCAGGGTGTAGACCTTGCCGCCAGGGGAGGCTTCCGGCGGAGGTTCCGTGGCCATCGTGCCGGAGTAGGGGGCGATGCGTTCGCTGGGTGCGAACTCCCGCTTCGCGAAGAGTCCGAGACCAGCGATGGGCGACGGGCGCGACTCGACGTCCCGTGCGCTCATGCCTCCGAACGGAGGTCGCGCGTCATCAGCGCGACAACGCCCGCGCGGGGATCGAGACCCTTGTAGAGAATCGCATGCAGGCAGAAAAGAATCGGGGCTTGGAGTCCTCGGCTGATCGCCAGATTGGACAGCGCTTCAGCGGCGCGGTGGCCTTCGACGGCTTCTTTTCGGTTGGCCAGCGCGGCAAGCGTGCCTTGCGGATCCTTGGCGAGCTGTTCGCCGAGGGAACGGTTGCGGCTCCAAGAGCCGTGCGCGGTGGCCATCAGGTCGCCGACGCCTCCCAGGCCGAGGAAAGTTTCTGGGCGAGCGCCGAGGGCCTCGCCGAGGCGGGCCATCTCCTGGAGTGAGCGCGTGAGCATCGCGGCTTTGGCGTTGGAGCCGAGGCCGAGGCCGTCGCAGAGGCCGGCGCCCAGCGCGTAGACGTTCTTGAGCGTGCCGCCGATCTCAACGCCGATGAGGTCGGTCGAAGTGTAGGCGCGCAGCGTCGGTCCGCTGACGACCGCTTGGACATCCTTAAGGAGCGCGTCGTCCGTAATCGCGGCGAGCACGAGCGCGGTCGGGAGCCCGCGGGCAACTTCGTCGGCGTTGCTCGGTCCGCTGAGCGTGCCGACCGGGATCGAGCCGAAGGCGGTGGCCATCATTTCGGACGGACGACGCAGCGTGGTGAGATCAAGGCCTTTACAGAGCGAGATCGCCATCTTGGTCGACGAGCCGCGGACGGCTGGGCCGATTGACTGCAGTAATTCTGACAGGCCTTTGGAGGGGCAGGCGAGGAAGACCAAGTCGGCGTCCATTAGTGCCGGCAGCGGTTCGAGTCCGATCTGAATCGAATCATCCAGGCGGTGTCCGGGTAGGTATTCCTTGTTTTCACGCGTGGTGGCGAGGGCGAGAGCCTGTTCGGCGCGACGCGGGACGAGCGTGACGGTCTGGCCTTGGCGGGCGAGGTGGATGGCCATGGCCGTTCCCCATCCGCCGGCTCCGAAGATGACGCAGTTCATTTGGATTTCTTGGCGCGCACCTTGGTGGCCCAGCGGCGGACGGCCGCGACCGCGTCACGGTGCAGGTTAGCTTCTGGTCGCGCGAAGGGCGGTGGTTCGGGGGTGAGGCCGAGCAGGTCGTGGATGACGAGAATCTGGCCGTCGCAGCCGCGGCCGGAGCCGATGCCAATGGTGGGGATGGACACCGCCTCGGTGATTTTCGGCATGAATTTCTCGTCGACGCATTCGACCACGATGGCGAAAGCGCCAGCCGCGGCTACGGCCTGGGCGTCGATTAGGATCTGTTTCTGGTCTTCCGGCGTGAGTCCGCGCCGGCGATAGCCGGCGGAGTGGACGCGCTGCGGGAGCAGGCCGACGTGGCCCATGACGGGGATGCCAGCATCGACGAGGCGCGCGATGGCTGGGGCAAGCGAGGCGCCGCCCTCGATTTTCACCGCCTTGACGCCGCCTTCTTGCAGGAACCGGCGGCAATAGCTGAGGAGCTTGGGGAAACTGTCGTGGGCCAGACCGAAGGGGAGGTCACCCACCACCAGGGCTTCCGTCTTGGCCCGGGCGACGGCAGCGGAGTGGTGTATCATCATATCCAAGGTGACGCCGACCGTGTCAGGGAGGCCGAGGACGGTATTACCCAAGGAGTCGCCGACAAGGATGAGGTCGGCACCGCCGGCGTCCGCGATACGGGCCGTGCTCACATCGTAGGCGGTCAGGCAGACGATGGGCCGGACGCCTTTAAGGGCGCGGAGGGACCGGGTGGTGGACTTCACGCCTTTGGACTTACCCAGAGACGCACCGCTTGTAAAGCGTGGGTAAAGGGTGTATGCAGGAGATGTGTTGAGTCTCATCGCCAAGCTGTTCCGTAAGCCTGATTACCGGGTCAACGCGTATACGCATCGGGACCTTTCGCACGAAACTAAGCTGGCCTGGCATGCCCGCCTGAAGTTGCTCCTGAGCGCGCGGCGCGGATTGGATCATGCGGCCGAGACGCCGGAAATCTGGGCCCGCCATCGCAAATGGATTCTACTCGTGCTGGCTTTGGCGGCCGCGTGGGTGCTGGGCGAGAGCGCCGTCGCGTGGGATTTCTTCGAAGGCTAAGCGGCTTACTTGCGGGCTTTCCAACCGTAGTCGCGGTACTTCCATGACCACGTCCCGTCGCGTCGGCAGGTGACCGTGCCGAAGCCCTCGGGTTTGCCGAAGACGGGACCTTTCCACCACATGCCGCAGACGGCGCCGCCTTGCAGGTAGGTGACCTTGCCGATCTCGATGCGCTCGACGACGTGGCCGTGGCCGCTGAGAACGAGTTGGATGTTATAGGCGTCGAACAGTTTCCGGAAGGTATGCAGGTTACGGACGATGGCTTTGCCGTCGAGGTGAAGGTCCGGTCCCCCCACCACCTGATGCCAAGTGGAGTAGAATGGAATGTGCGTGACCATCACGATGGGCTTCGTGCGCCCAGTGGCGGCGAGGTCTTTCTTTAACCAGTCGAGTTGTGCGTCATCGATCCAGCCTTCGTAATCGAGCGTCTCCTTATTCTGGCCGATTGAATCCAAAATAATGAAGTGCCAGCCCTTGTGGTCGAAACTACGGTAGGTGCGCGCGAGGCCGAAGCGTTCGGCAAAGAGTTTCTTGCCGTAATCCTGATTGGTCGGCTTCACGAGCGACTTCGCTGACCAGCCCACGACGTCATGGTTACCAATCGTATGGTGGACGGGCAGGGCGAGTTCCTTGCTGCATTCGTCGAACACCTTCCACTGCTCGCGGATGCGGTCCATGCCCACGTCGAGTGCGTCGAAAATCAGGTCGCCGCCGGTGAGCACGAAGTCGGCTGGCGTGGCGAGGGTGTTGACGGCCCGTAGGCATTGACGGAAGCCTTCGGGGGCACCGAGCTCGGGTTGGACGTGGATGTCCGTTAAGAAGGCGAAGTCGAAGGAGTCTTCTTCTTTCGTGGCGCCAAAGGCCTGCGTCGCAAGGCCGGCCAGCAGACTCGTACCTAGGAAGTGGCGGCGATGCATCATCAGCTCAGGCGGGGCTAAAGCCAAAGAGGTCGATGCCGAGCTGCTTGGCGCGGGCGATGACGGCCGGTTTGTCGATGAGGATGACCGCATCCGCTTCGAGTGCGGCTTTCGTCACGCTGCCTTCGGCCATACTCTCGAGCGTCTTAACTCCAAAGCAGGGCACATCGAAGCGCCAGTCCTGGGCGTGTTTAGCGGTCTTGGTGAGCAGCATCTCTTTGCCGCCGGTTTGCGTGCAGCGGCGGAGCATATTGTCGGTGCCTTCGAAGGCTTCGACGGCGATCACCGTGCCCTTGGCCGTGACGACGGACTGACCGACGTCGAGCCGGGCCATCTCGCGGGCCATGCGCGTGCCGAATTCAAGCTGGTCGTCGCCGATGCCGCAGGCCCAGCCGGTCATGCAGCCGGGCGTGGCGAGGTGGTCCTCGAGAAAGATGCGCGCATCGAGCATACGGACGCCGACTTGCTCGATCTCGACGGAGATGGCGCCGAAGATCGTCTCAGCGTTGCGCTCCTTGAGGGAAGCCATCAGTGCGATGAGCTTCAGGTCGGGGACCATACCCGTAAACAGTTTGCGCGGGGTGACCTGGCCGGCCATCACGGCGCCGGCCGCGCCCAGTTCTTTCAGGGCGTCGAGCATCTGCCCGAGCTTGCCGACGGGGATGGCGCGACGGTCGGCGGGGGCGAAGGTGGCGATGAGGGCCGGGTCGGTCTCTTCTTCAAACGAGATCAACTTTACCTTGGCGCCGCGGGCGAGGGCACATTCGACGAGGAGGGCGGGGTAGCGGCCTTTGCCGGCGATAACCGCCACGGTCTGCGTGGGGTCGAAGCCTGGGGGGAGGAATCGCGAGGCTGACGCCATGGGGGGCAGTGTTTCGGCGTAAGGGCTTGGGCTCAAGCCTACTTTGGGTTGCCACCGGCGGCCGGTCGGAGTGAAATGCGTCATGCCAGCTGCAATCGGCATCCTGGGTGGGACTTTCGATCCTCCGCATACGGGTCATGTGGCGGCGGCCGTGGCCGCGCATAAGCAGCTCGGTTTGGACGAGGTCCGCATCATTCCGGCGGGACAGGCGCCGATGCGTTCAGGCGTGCCGGTGGCCTCGTCCGCTGACCGAGCCACGATGTGCCGCCTGGCCTTCGCGGATTGTCCGTGGGCCGTGGTGGATGAGCGTGAGATTCGTCGTGCCGGCACGAGTTGGTCGATTGTGAGTGCCCGTGAATTGGCCAAGGAATTTCCTGAGGCCTTGCGGGTCTGGATTATTGGGGCTGATCAGCTGGCCAGGCTAGACCGGTGGAAGGATGTCGCCGAGCTGTGTAGTCTGGTAGAATTTGCCGTGCTGTCACGTGATGGTATCTCGACCGTGCCCCCTCCGGCCATCGCATCGTTCATCCGCAAGACAGTGTTGCAGGCGCCGGCGGTACAAGTGTCCTCCACCGCTCTGCGCGAGGCCCTCCGCCGCGGTGATTCGCCCCGAAACGGCTTGCCCCTAGGGGTCGCCCGCCACATCGATGAGCGCTCCCTTTACCAAGCCTGACCATGTCCGCCCTTAAAAAGAAGACCAAGAAGACCTCCGCCAAGCCTGCCGCCAAGGGTCGCCCTGCCGGCAAGTCCGCCAAGCCTGCCGCCCGTTCGGTCCGTCCGGCCCGCCGCGTCATCCCTGCTATCCCTGCTTTGAAGGCCAAGAGCCGTGGCGAGAAGTCCGCCTCTAAGCCGATGGTGGTCATGCCGATGATTCCGGCCCACCTCATTGCTGCCGTCCGCGCTTTGGACGACAAGAAGGCCGTCGAGATCCGCGTCCTCGAGATGGGCCAGATTTCTTCCATCGCCGATTTTCTCGTGATTGCTACTGGTACGTCCGAGCCGCATCTGCGTGCCCTGCGTATCGCCCTCGAGCATGCGCTGGACGACGTCGGCGTGACTTCGCGCTCCGAATCCCAGAATAACAGCGGCTGGACGGTCGTGGATGCCTTCGATGTTCTTTTCCACGTGTTCCGTGACGACATCCGTAAGAGCTACGCCCTGGAAGCCCTGTGGAAGGACGGACTGGATATCCCGGTCTCGGCCATTCTGAAGGCCTGAGCGGAAAGGGTGCACTCGGTGGTGGTAGTGGGCAGGATCGAACTGCCGACCTAGGGCTTATGAGTCCCTCGCTCTAACCAACTGAGCTACACTACCGAAAACCGAGTTCGGTGAGTCCAGCCAAGCCCCCTTAGTTCGTCAAGCCGATTGAGGCTTAGAGGCGGACGGGCAGGAGGACAAAGAAGCAGAGCATCCAGAGGGCCAGGCTCAGGAAACCGAGGATGATTACGAGATTTCCCTGGGTTTGGCGGATGTCGGACAAGCCTTCCTGTTCGAGGGTCTGACCGAGTTTCCGGACGAACAGGATCGGCAGGAGCGCGGCCGGCGTGGTCGTGAAGCTGAGCAGGATGAGCAGCATCGTGCGCGAAATCTGGCGGTCGCTATCCAGGATGTAGATCACGTAGATGAGCAGTGCGAAGAGAGGCGGCAGGAGGAAGGTCGAGCCGCACCAGAGGTAGCCTTCGCGGACGGTGCGTTCAAGCGATTCACCAGCGGCGTTGCGGGCGGCGTCCGGAGTGAGCGCTTGACCGAGCGGCAGTTCCGCCCCGGGCGGAGGCGGCGGAGCGTCGGCGCCGGAAACGTCCGTGGAAGATATCGAGGGTACACGGCTGAGGCCGATGGCCCGGAAATAGTCGCGCACCGTCATCCAGGAACCGTCGACCTCGATGTTATGGAGCAGGCTGATCTCGCCAGCGCGGAGCATCTCGCTCACGCGAACGAGCGGGAAGGGACCGGTGATGGCGCCTTTCCAGCGGAGACGAAATGGGGTGGGGCTTGGCATCGTTCAGAGATCTCGTCCCTGGAGGAGGGTTTCCCAGCCACCGTCGGGGATGATCAGGCCTTTGGGGATACCAGCGGCCTGCGCGGCTTCGGCGACCGTGCCCGGATAGCGTAGCAGTGGCGTGAGGGGAGCGGCTTCGGCGACGCGCTTGACCTCGCCGTCGTCGCCGACACGGAAGAGCACCGTGGCCTTACCTTCGTTATCGAGGCCGTAGAGGGCGCTACCCTTGATCGTCTCGCGGAGCTCGGGCTTGCCTTCGCGACCGACCCAGCCGGCGAAGATTAGCTTACGATTACGCAGGTTGGCGAAGGTCGCGCGCCAGAAGCGGGCCTCTTCGGTGTAGCCAGCTCCACCCGGAGGAGTCAGGAAGGCGCGTAGCTCCAGCTGGAGGTCGGCCCACTTCTCCTTGAAGAGAAAATCGTAGGGGCGGAGCGAGTTCTGCGTGATGCGCCGCAACTGATCGGCGTCGCGCTGGGCGGACGGAGAGAAGAGCAAGCCCCAGGCGTCCGGACGGGTGGTCGCAAACTTATATAGTTCTTGGAGCTGGTAGGCGCGTAGCTCGGGGTAGCGCGAGTCGCTTCGGCGGACGCGGTCCATCGTACGGATGAGCGGTTCGAGTAGCTTGCCCGACTTGGCGTCCTGGAAACGGCTGACCTGACGGATGAAATCCAGTTCGCCGATCGCTTCCGGGGTGGCAATCTCTTCGCCGGCGCGCACTCCGTTATTGAATTCACGGCGACTCCAGGTGGTCTCGACGACGGCGCCTTCGCGGGTGAGCTCCTTGGCCTTCTGGCTGAATTCGACGCCATCGGTGATATTTCGCTTCGATTCGACAATATCGCCGGTTACGTAGACGGTCCGGCCCACCGTGACTCCGCGGATGGAGTAAAGATTGAGCTTATATCGGCGGAGCGAATCAGCCAAGGAGGTGTCGGAGAGATTGCGCAGGCCGCGTTGTTCGACGTCGGTCAGCGTTGCCGGATTGAAGATGCCAGCAGGGTCAGCCGTGGCGGCGGCATCCCACATCGCGCCGACGCGCGGGGCGAGGGCCGAGCGGGGGAGGGCCTGCAGGGTGGGCGCACGGGAGTAGACGAAGGAGGCGCGGGAACTTAGGTCGGATTTTTCGCCGGCGGTATTCGCGGCGGTGTCGGCGAGGGCGGTGAGATAGCCCGCAAGGTCGGCGGCCTTGCCGAGGCTCTTGAGCGCGGCAATCGTCTTGCGTTCGCCGGAGAGACGCAGTTCGGCGCGGTCGGCGGCGGCGAGGGCGGAGTCGAGGTCCTTGTCCTTGGCCTCAGTCAAGGTCTTGAGCAGGAGGCGGAGGCGTTCGAGGGCTTCGGCCGCCTTGGTGAGATCGGTGACGTTGTCGTCGCCCATCGCCTTGTTGAGTGCGGCAATCTGGGTGGCGACGTCATTGCGGGTGCGATCCAACATCTGTCGGCAGGCGGAAAGCAGTCCTTCGGGTTCCGGGAGGATGGCCTTGAGCCGGGTCTGGAGCGTGCCGCCTAACTGGTTAAACTCTTGAAGGTATTTGTTGGCACGGCTTTCGGTCTCAGCGAGGTTGCCCAAGGTCAGGCCTTGTTTGCGGCGATCGGCGAGGGCCAGTGCTTCGAGGCGGAGTCGCTGCTCATCGGCGTTCTGCGCGGTTAAGCGTTGCCGGAGCGGAACCGTCTGCGCTTTGCGGGCGGCTTGGTCGGCGGCGGAGATACCGCCGCGTTCGAATTCGTCCAGCGCCACGAGCGCTGCGGGGTGATCGTAGAGTTCGATGAGGCGGGAGGCTTCGGAGAAGCGGTCGCGGGATTCTTCTTCCTGCGTCTTGAGGATGTTCCAGTAGACTACTCCCGCGATAATGAGCAGCAAGCCGGCGACCCAAGAGGTCGTCATCACCATGTAGCGTCGGTTCAAACGGGCGCGGGTGTTCTGGCGAAGCGCGCGGCCTTCGCGCAGGATGCCCTCCGGCAGGCGTTCAGCCTGCGGGGTCGCGCGTTCGAGCCAGGAGCTGAGACGGACGATGAGGATGGCGGGAGAGGAGCCGCGGGAGGCTTCCTGCTGGAGGGTCGCCCATTCATCGTTCAGGCCTTCGAGCGCCGCACGCTGGCTGGCTTCGGCTTCGGCGACGGCGGCCAGTTCGCCCGCCCAAGCTTCCAGTTCGATGACCTGAGCGGAGAGGTCGGCCGCGAGCGTGAGCTGGTGGTCGCGTTCGAGCGAGCGGACGCGACCCAACGAGGCGGCGCAGGCTTCCCAGTGGCCACCCGCACGGGCTTCAGCGGCGTCGGCGACGAGCGCCGTGACTTGATGGGCGGCCTTGGAGCGGAGCCAGGCCACGCGGCGGGCAAGGGCGTCATCCCAGCGTGGCTCGTCGGCGAGATCATTCGCGCCGAAGCGTTCCATGCGGTTCATCAACTCGACGGCTTCCTCTTCGCGGCTTTTTTCGAAGAAGGTCGCCACTTTGCCGAGTGATTCGCGGAGGAACTTGGCGGAGAGACGCTCGAGTTCGGAGCGGGCGTTGGGGTCGGCGGGATTGATGCGGACGAT
>CAMDQP010000025.1 GCA_945906115.1 Opitutus sp. GAS368 | reverse complement strand
TACCTCCAGTCGATGGAGGCCAACCAATTCGAATCCATCCCGCTTGCCGACGTCTACAAGCGCGGCTTCGTCAAGGTTTACGCGAAGTACCTGCGCCTCGATGACGAGAAGGCCGGCGCCGATTTCAACACGCACCATTCTGCCAAGGCTTCCCGCCGTCCGCTCGAAGCGGCCGCCGACGAAGACGCGCCCTTCGAGCCAGTGTCGGGCGTCAGTTCGATCACGCTCAGCCGTGACGCGCTGATCTATGTTGTCATCGGTATCGCGGTCGTCGCGATTGTCCTCGCACTGGTTTTTTCCTGAGCTCGCCCGCGGCTCAGCGGACGCAGCCTAAGCCGGCGACGGTGGCTGCCATCCCAGCGCCGCCCGCGAGCCGACCCCACCAGATCACACTGACGTCGGTCAAGGTGGGGGTCCGCTACCAGGTCATCGAACTGAACACGGGCGAGACTCCTGGTTTAGGCATGCTTTCCCCGCGCGACAAGCCGGTCGTCATCAACGTGAAGGGTCCGAGCGAGCTACGCTCCTCCGCGGTCGAACACCTGCGCGTGAAGATCGACGGCCTTCCGTTCCCGATCCCGGCCACCGTCACGGGACCGATGTTCGTGGCCCTTCCCGACACCTTCACGTCCCCGCCGGCCCCCCAGCCTGTGCCGACCCCTGCGCCCAAGGCCCCTGCGCCCAAGGCGAAGACAGTTCGCTGAGCCGAGGGGGTTGACCGTCCGCCCACCCGGGCTTATCTCTCTTGGCATAGTGCCTCCGCGCCTCGAACAACGTGTCCTCGTCCTTAACCGTCTCTGGCAGCCGGTTAATATCGTGGGCGTCTTGCGCGCGATGAGCCTGCTCTTCCGCGGCCGCGCCTCGGCCATCCATGCCGATCCTTCCGGCCACCGCGTGATGAGCTCCGACGAGTGGATGCGTTTCTCCGTGGAGGCCCCGCCGCCTAATGCCGAATCCGTCCGCACGACGCACATCGTGCTCCGCATCCCGCGCGTCCTCCTCCTCGGCGAATACGACCGCGTCCCGCGCCGCGAGATTCGCTTCTCCCGTCGCAACGTCTACCTGCGCGATGCGAATACCTGCCAATATTGCGGCCGTCCCTTTCGCGACGAGGAGCTCAATCTCGATCACGTCGTGCCTCGCGACGTTGGCGGTAAGACGAACTGGGAGAACATCGTGACGGCCTGCGTGCGCTGCAACTCCCGCAAGGCCAACCGCCTGCCCGAACAGGCCGGCATGACGCTCCGTCACGCGCCCACGAAGCCGAAGTGGCGCCTGGTGGTGGCGTCGTCCTTGTCCGTCGACGAGGTCGAGTGCTGGAAGGAATTCCTCGAAGTCACGCCCGCCGGTCAGCTTCCTTGGCGGAACTGAGCGACGGCGCTTTCCTTGGTGCGGGTAACCAGATTCGAACTGGTGTATCCACTTTGGAAGAGTGGTGTCCTACCACTGAACGATACCCGCGTGGCCAAGGACGCTCACTATTCCAAGCCGCCCGCCCGGGGTCAAGCCTCGCCCACGGTCCGTCCGCCCGGTCTCCGCGCGGGGCGATAGCGTTTGCGCTTCACGCAGGGCGGACTTCCGTCATCCTGCGTCCATGGCCCGCACCGCCCGCCCCTCCGCCCCAGCCGTTCGCGACGTGCTGATGATGGCGACTCCCTCCAAAAACGCCGACCTTCGCTGGTTTGGAGGCTTCCACGCCTCCGATCCGTTCCCGGCGTTCTCCGCCAAGGGACGCCGCATCGGCCTGCTCCCCGGCATGGAAGTCGGGCGCGCCAAAGCCGAGTCCGCCTTTGACGAAGTCCTGAACCTGACCGCCACCATCACCGATCTCCGCAAGACTAACCCGAAGGCGGGCGTAGCTGACGCCATCGTCTTCGCCGCGCTGCAGCAGGGCATCCATCGCTTCCGCGTGCCGGCCGATTTCCCGGTGGGACTCTATGAGCGCCTGCGCCAGCTCGGCCTCGAGCTCCATCCGGTCGGCGCCCAGCACAACGAACGCGGCTCGCCTGAACTCTTCCCGGCTCGCCAAGTAAAGTTGAAGGCGGAGCTCGCCGGTATCCGCGCGGGTAATGCCGCCGCGGTCGCGGGCTTCAAGGCCATCGAGAAGGTGCTCGCGGAATCCAAGGCCGACAAGAAGGGCGTACTGCAGTGGCAGGGCCAGACGCTCACGGCCGAGATTTTGAAAGAGGAGGCGCAGGTCGCGATCCTCCGCCAGGGCGGCCTGTGCGACATCGGCCTCATCATCGCCCCCGGCGATCAAGCCGTCGACTGCCACTGCTCCGGCTCCGGCCCAGTCCGCGCCAACGAACTCATCGTCTGCGATATCTACCCGCGTCACATCGCCTCGCATCACTACGGCGACATGACCCGCACCTACCTCAAGGGGAAGGCGAACGCGAAGCAGCGCAAGATGGTCCACGCGGTACTCGAGTCCCAACGCCGCGCCATTAAGGCCATCCGCGCCGGCGTGACGGGCGCCAAGGTCCACACGGTCGTGCAGGATTATTTCAAGTCGCTCGGCTACAAGACGGGCCTAGTAAAGGGCATCTACGTGGGCTTCTTCCACGGCACGGGCCACGGGCTCGGCTACGATATCCACGAAGAGCCGGCGCTCTCCATCCGTAACCCGCACCCGCTCATCGCGGGCAATGCGGTCACGGTCGAACCAGGGCTTTATTATCCGGGCCTCGGCGGCTGCCGCTTTGAGGATTGCGTGGTGGTCACGAAGAAGGGCTGCGAACTCCTTTCCACTCACCCCTATAATTGGGAGATTGCCTGAGGATGGCCAAAGGGCGGGGCAGGGCCGGATCGCACACGTCGCTGACGGATGCCGCCCGGCCCGTGGCCGAAGCCCTCGAACGCTATGGCCGTGTCTCCCGCGGCGTGATCAGCGCGCGCGTCCGCGCGAGCACGCTTTCGATCAAGGTGATGAAACTTGGCGGCGGCTTGCGCATCACGGTCGTCTCCAAGGGCTCGCGCCAAGAACTCCATGTCTACGGACTCACGGCCGAACGCGTTGGCCAGCTCCTGACCGGCCCGGATTTTTCCGGCTACAAGCTGAACTTCGCCGATGAGTGAGGTCCCGGTTATCGTCGCCGAAGTCACGGCTGCCGACTGGATTGCCGCCGGTCCGGGCTGGACGCATCTGCCTTACCTCGCGCGTTTTCGCGCCGACCGACTCCCGCTTTCGTGGGAGGGCTTCTTCACGGGCCGCCATCATGCGGTACTGGAGAGTGGCCGTTCCGGTAGTTTTACGATCGCGGTCCCCGCCGCCGCCCGCGCAACGGTCTTTTTCTCCGATGGTCGCGTGGTCATGCATGCTGCCGATGGGGCGCATGAAGAAGCCTCTGAGCAGCCGCTCGCTTATCTCCGTCGCTGGTCGCGCGAAGTCCGCGCCCCGCGCCTCGAGGGCTGGCCCGCCTTTCAAGGAGGCCTGATCGCGCTGCTGGGCTACGATCTCGCTGCGCAGTTTGAGCCAGTAAAGTCCGCCCCTGCCGACCTCCGCGCGCCGCTTGCCGCCTTCCTTGAGGCCCATGAAGCATGCGTCTTCGATGCCGCGAAGCGCGAGCTGACGGTCGTCGTGCTTTGCCCGGTCGGTTCGCCGAACTCCGCGCTCCGCGCCGCCCGCGCCCGGGCGCTCGACCTTGCCGCCCGTTGGGATGCGACCTGCGCCCAGCCCGCTCCAGCCTTGCCAGCTTCCGCCGCACCCGCTGTACCGATTGCCCAGTCTCTTGACGAATCGGCGTTCGTCCGCGCGGTGACGCGCTGCCAGGAATATATCGCCGCCGGCGATACGTATCAGGTGAATCTTTCCACGCGCCTCGAAGTGGCGCCGGTCGACCCGCTCCTCGCCTACGAAGCCCTCCGCACGGCCAATCCTTCGCCCTACATGGGTCTGGTGCGACTGCCGGGTGCGACGCTCGTCTGCGGCTCACCTGAGCTCCTCGTCGAAGTTTACGCGGGGCGCATCGCTTCTCGGCCCATCGCCGGCACCCGCCCGCGCGGCGCTGATGAGGCCGCTGACCTCGCGTGGGCGCAGGAACTTGCCGGCGACACGAAGGAGAAGGCGGAACACCTGATGCTGGTCGATCTGCTGCGCAACGATGTCGGCCGAGTCTCTCGCCCAGGTTCGGTGCATGTTCCCGAGTTCATGGCGGTCGAACGCTACTCGCACGTGATGCATCTGGTCTCGCAGGTCGAAGGTCAACTGCAGGCTTCCGCTGGCCCGGCCGACGTCATCCGCGCGCTCTTCCCGGGCGGTACCATCACGGGTGCCCCGAAAGTGCGCACGATGCAGGTCATCGCTGAACTCGAACCGGTGGCCCGCGGTTATTACACGGGTTCGCTTGGCTGGATCGGCGCCTCGGGCGACCTCTGCCTCAATATCGTCATCCGCTCTCTGTGGTCCGCTGAGGGGCGCACGTTTGTGCAGGCCGGAGCGGGCATCGTCGCCGACTCGGTCCCAGCCCGCGAATATGCCGAGAGCCTACGTAAGGCGCAGGCGCCTTTGCTCGCCGCCGCGCGCGCGGTGCTCCGCCCATGATTGGTTGGCGCCAAGGCGAATGGGTGTCGCTACCTGACGGCGCCGAGGTCTCTGCCTTATTCCCTGGCCCATCGCTCTTCGAGACGTTTGCTTTACGCGCGGGCCGCATCGCCTGCCTCGGCGATCATCTCGATCGCCTCGCCCTCGGCTGTCCCCGCCTCGGCCTCGATTCGACGCGTCTCATGCTCGGCGCGGATACGAATATTGCCCGCTGGACGGCTCCGTTGGGCAGCCTGCTCGGACGGAACACACTAACGGAGGCGATCGTCCGCTTGCTCGTCGCGCCCCGCGGCGACGGCCTGGCCACCGAGTGGCTCACGGTCCGGCCGCTGCCGCCCACGCCTTCCGCGATTGATCTCTATCAGCTGTCACTCCGCCGCGATGCTCCGGAATGGCTGCCGCGACCGAAGAGCGGACCGTGGCGGAATTCTGCCGACGCTTGGCGCGAACTCCGCGGCGTCGCCGATCGGCCCGACGCCGAAGGGGTGCAGCTCGACGCACGCGGGTGCCTCAGCGAAGGCTCCCGTAGCTCCTTCTCTTGGTGGGACGGCGAGTGCTGGAATTTCCCTTCGGTCGAGACGGGCCGCTTACCCGGTACGGCGTCGGCGCAGCTCCGCTCGGTGCTCGCTCAGGCCGGCCGCCCCGTTCGCGATGTCTCTTGGCCGGGCTTCCCGCTGAACGCGCAATCGGTCTTGGTACTCCGTTCGACGTTCGATGGCGGTGCGGTTCCCGCACGTTCGTATCACGCCGAGGGGCGACTGACGTGGCAGCCGACCGGCACGCAGGCCGAAGCGACGCGCGCCCTCGCTTTGCTCGCCGCGTGGCGGGCTCAGCGCTGCATCAGCTTCGCGTAGACCGGTAACGCCGTCGCGATCACGAGCAGCCCGAGGAAGACGACGCTGACGAGCGCAGAGAAGCACGTCGCGACGAGTAGTTTAGCCATCCGCACGACGGGTTCTTCGTCCGCGCGCCAATGCGTGCGGGCGGCGAAGCCGGTGATGAGGAGTCCGACGACGAGTAGAATCACGAGCGCGCCGGTGAAATGATTGAAGTAGAAGCCGGTCAGGCCGGGCAAGGCGCCAGTTTGGTCGTGCAGCGTCGCGGCGAGGATGGGCTGGGAGCGGAAGGCAATCGCGCCCGCGGCGGCAGGTAGCGCGGCGGACAGGAACACGGCTAAGGCGGAGACGATTCGGAGCTCACGGGGGGTCATGGCGGCAGTATTCCGAGGCGGTTCCGCAGGGTCAACGCCGGGATTCTCCCTCGCCAAACCCCGAGTCCGCCCGTATGCAGAAAGGACATGGATTCTGTTTGGTATCTCTGGCTGGTCTTCCTCCTCCTGAACGGTAGCACGGCGGGCATCTCGCTCGTGGCTGGGGTGGTTTCCGCCCTCTCTCATACCGAACTAGAGGACCTCCGCCGACAGGATGCCCAGGCCGCCGTCTCCATCGAGCGTTCGCGCAGCGACCAAGGTAATACCCTCGCGGCTTTCGAAGTCCTTTCCGCTGCTTTCGTCGGCATGAGCGCCTTGCTCGGCGGCTTCCTCCTCCAAGCGCGCTTCCAGGACGGATTAGCCGTCAGCTGGCAGGTCGGCGTACTCACGGCTCTAGCCCTCATCGCTCTCTCCTTTGTGATGGCCTGGCTGACGGTCATGCTGCCGCGTAAGGTGGGCATGCACTTCCGCGTGACCCTTGCCCCGCGCATCGCCTCTTCGCTCAAACTCGTTCGCGGTGCGGCCAAGATTCTCCGTATGTTTGGCAAACTCCATGACTCGCTCGCGCCCCCAGAGGAGCCGGGCGTGGATCGCGCCGATGCCGATATTGGCAGCCTCGCTCAGGCCGCGGCCCGCGAAGGTAAGATCACCCAGGCGGAGAGTAACCTCGTCGCCAACGCGGTGCGCCTCGACGACATCCCGGTCTCGCAGGTGCTCACACCCCGCCCAGTCGTCACGGCGATTGAAGCCGACCTCACGGTGGCGGATGTACTCCGTCTCTATCCTAGCGTTCCCCACGGCCGCATGCCGGTCTGGGAAAATAATCCGGACCGCATCGTGGGCGTCGTGCGCCGTCGCGATATCCTGAAGGCTGCCGGCGAAAACCGTCGTGAGGTCCGTATCCGCGAACTCATGGGCAAGGCGCACATCGTGCCCGAGAACGCCACGCTTTCCGACGCCCTGCATGACCTCGTCCGCGCGCACCAGCACCTCGCGGTGGTGGTCGACGAATTCGGTGCCTTCGCCGGTGTGATTACACTCGAGGATGTCTTCGAATCACTGCTGGGCATCGAAATCTACGAGAAGGACGATCCGCACCCCGACATGCGCGAACTCGCCCGCCAGCGCGGTCACCGCGTCGGCCGTCGCCCTGATCATCCGCCCAAGGCCGGAACATGATCGCCGCTGCGCTCGCTTACTGGACGCACAACCTTGATCCGGTCGCGATCCATTTCCCGGAAAGCTGGGGCTTGCGAGGCGTCCACTGGTATGGGCTCGCCTACGCGGCGGGTTTCATGGTCGCGGCTTATCTTCTCGGCCGTTGGCGCCGTGCGGGGCTCACGCCTCTGCGGCATGCACTCGACGAATCCACGCTGATTACCGCGGTGATGGTGGGCGTCATCACGGGCGGCCGCCTTGGCCACGTCTTCCTCTATGCCCGCGATGAGTTCGCGGCCGATCCGACGATGGTCTTCCGCGTCTGGCAGGGCGGGATGGCCAGCCATGGTGGCTTCCTTGGCGTGCTCCTCGCGGGCCTCTGGTTCGCCCGCCGTGCCAAGGTCGACTTCCTCTCCGTGGGCGACCTGCTCTGCGCCCTCGCCCCGGCGGGCCTCCTCTTCGGACGTCTCGCCAACTTCGTGAACGGCGAATTGGTCGGCAATCCGTCCTCGGTCGCCTGGGCAGTAATCTTCCCGCACGACGGCCCGATGCCTCGCCATCCGTCGCAACTCTACGAAGCCGTCGGCGAAGGACTACTGCCACTTCTCTGGGTCCTCGTCCGCTACCCGCGACGCTTGCCGCCTGGGCGGATCGCTGGCGAATTCCTGCTGCTCTACTCCGCCGGACGGATCGTCTCCGAATGCTTCCGCTTCGCCCAGGACGGCTATGTGCTCGGGCTCACGGCCGGCCAGTTCTGGACGCTGCCGCTCGCCGCGCTGGGGCTCTTCCTCGTCCTGCGCTCCCGTCGCGCGGCTGAATGATGTTGCCCGTGCGGGCGGACAGTGGGAAAACCCCTTTGCGCCATGACGAACGTCCCGCTCCTTGATCTCGGCCCGCAGAACCGCGCCCTCGAGGCCCAGTTCGAGACCGCCTTCCGCGATGTCCTTCGCTCGAATATGTTCATCATGGGTCCGCGCCTCGAGGCCTTTGAGAAGGACTGTGCCGCGTTCCTCGGCGTAAAGCATGCCCTCGGGGTCTCCTCCGGTACGGACGCGCTCCTGCTTGCGCTCATGGCGCTCGATATCAGCGAAGGCGATGAAGTCCTCCTGCCATCCTTCACTTTCTTCGCTACCGCGGGTTCCGTGGCCCGCCTCGGCGCGACCCCCGTCTGGGTCGACGTCGACCCGCACTCCTTCAACATCGACCTCGCGGACGCCGCCCGGAAGGTCGGCCCGCGCACCCGCGCAATCATGCCGGTATACCTCTTCGGCCAGTCTCTCGATCTTGACGCCCTCCAAGCGTTCGCCTCTGCCCATAAGCTTCGCGTGATCGAGGACGCTGCGCAATCGATGGGCGCCCGTTGGAAGGGCCGCGCCACGATGTCGTCTGGCGACTTTGGCGCCACGAGCTTCTTCCCGTCCAAGAACCTCGGTGGTATGGGCGACTCGGGCCTGGTCACGACGCAGGATGACGCCCTTGCCGAGCGCGCCCGTATCCTCCGTGTGCACGGCATGCAGCCGAAGTATTTCCACCGCGAGGTCGGCGCGAACTTCCGCATGGACCCGCTCCAGGCCGCGCTCCTGCACATTAAGCTGCCGCACCTGCCGGAATACAACTGCGCGCGCGCGGGTAACGCCAACTTCTACCACGCCTCCCTCAAGGGTCGCGTGGGTCTCGCCGAAAATCGTCCGGGCGCCGACAAGGCCGCCAAGATTCTCCTGCCAGTCGACTTCTCCGGCCAAGGTATTTGGAATCAGTTCACCCTCCGCGTCCCCGGCGGCCGCCGCGATACGCTCAAGGCGTTCCTCACCGCCCGCAAGATTGGCTGCGAAATCTATTACCCCATCCCGCTCCATCGCCAGCAGTGCTTCGTGGACCAGAAATACCGCGGCTTCGATAGCGTACCGGTCGCCGAACAGCTTTCCGCCGAGGTGCTCAGCATCCCGATTTTTCCTGAGCTCAGCGTCGAACAACGCCAGTGGGTCTCCGACTCGCTCGCCGATTTTGCGGCGGGGAAGACGGAGTGATCGCCACAAACTATTTCGGGTCCCAGGTCTCGGCCCTCAGGTCTCTGGTGCGGGTTATCAGGTACAGGTGCGGGTGCGGGGCAAAATTCAGATCCTGAACCTGTACCCGTACCTGAACCCCTGAACCTGGCTCCCGACGGCCGAGACCCGAGACCTGAAAACCCGAAACGTCTCTACCTAAGTCAGGCGTCTCTCCTTAAAAAAACCGAACCGTCTTCACCCGCATCTTCTCATGCTCGGCGTCGGTGCAAGCAGCGTCAATCGGCACAGAGGGTGCTTTGTCGTTCGGCACGACGAGCTTGTTCGCGAGCAGATACTGTTCGACCTCGGCGCCGGAAATATCAGGGAGCATCACGCCGTCGATCTCGACGCACGGGGAGAGGCGCTGGCCAGTCTTCTCGACCATCTCAGCGTAGTTGGTCGGGCTGTTGATGATATCCACATCCTGGTAGTTGAGGGCGTACTTCGCCATGATCGCGCGGACGCCGTTGCTCCAGCCACAGCTGGGTTTGAGGTAACAACGGATATTCATGTCCCTACTAATGCCTTCCCGCCTCGGTTAATCAAGCCCGGCGGCGCTTTTTCGCCGACTGGACGCTGCCATTGGCGGTCGAGGGCTCATACCAGTAGCCAATACCATGGATGGTGCGCAGGCAGTCGAGCGACCGGCCGTGGTCGGCGTAAGTATCTCTGATCTTCGCGACGTATTGGTCGAGCGATCGACTCCGGATATCGGCGTGCACGCCCCAGACGGCATGGATCAGACTATGTCGGCTGATGATGACGCCGGGATTCGCGTGCAGGTGATAGAGGATACCAAGTTCCTTGCGGCCGAGCTTCCGCTTCTTGTTTCCACCGAAGATGAGCTCGAGCCGCTCGGGATGCACTTCGGCTCCGTTGAAGAGGAATATGTCCGTACCGAGCGCGGCGTTGCTGGTGAGGCGGCTATCGCCGGCGGTTTCGCTTCGGCGCAGGACGGCGCGAATGCGCGCGACGAGCTCTTCGGGGTGATGCGGCTTGCCGACGAAATCATCCGCGCCCGCATCGAGCGCCTGCGCGACGTGATGTCCTTCGCACTGCGCGGACAAGAAAATGACCGCCGGCGAGTGACTGAGGCGGCGAATCTTGTCGAGCACCGCGAGTCCGTCGAGATCCGGCAGACTCGGGTCGAGCAGCACGAGATGCACATACGACTCCCCCACGAATTTCAGGGCGGTGGCGCCTTTATGAAAAACTTGGGTAGAGAGGCCGGCGTTCAGGAGTTGATCAGCGAGCGTGGCGGCGAGGCTACGATCGTCTTCAATGATGACTACCAGGGGCTTCTGCTTAGGGCTCATGCAGAATCAGGGAGGGGGATTAGACTAGGGGTATTAACTTATGTAAAAAAGCCCGCAGGGTTGCCAAGCCTCATTAAATGCCTCACCATGATTGACATGAGCGATGTCCCTGAGTCATCCCCCCGGCGCAAGCTGACCGTCCGGATCTTCTTGGTCCTGTTCGTGGCGTCCGCGATTTTTATGTCTTGGTACGGGGCCAAGCAGCAGCGCCTGCATGGCCCGAAGTCCGACGGTAAGGCTAAGGACCCCTACGAAGATCGCAGCCTGTTCGGCCGCTGACCTGGCCGCCAGGGGGGTGGGGAGCCGATTTTTCAAAAATCTTGACCAGTGGGACTTCGTTCCTAAGTTCCTCACTTCCACCGACCGCCCCCTTCGTCTAGCCCGGTCCAGGACACCTCGTTTTCATTGAGGTAACTGGGGTTCGAATCCCCAAGGGGGCGCCAGGTGGAAGCTTTTAAGATCCGACCACTCCAATAGGGGAGGGCGGTCCCTTATTTCCGGGTTACTCACATTGCCCCTTGCCTCAGTTCAAAAATTATTGAAACATCAGGAAGCCCCCGACCCTAGGCCCTGTAACCGATGAAGCCCCCCTCCGAAAAGTCAGCCGGTCGCCGCAAAAGCGGCCCGTCTTTCGAGCCTCTTCAGCCGCATGAGATCGAGCTAGCCGATTTCTTCGTGCGGATGGCTGGCATTCTGGGCGTTCCGCGCTCGGTCGCCGAAATCTACGCCCTGCTCTATGTGTCCTCTGGACCCCTGGATTTCGACCACATCCAGGGTCGCCTGGGAATTAGCAAAGGCTCTGTCAGTCAAGGACTTAAGTTCCTTCGAGACCACGAGATGGTCCTTTCCGTCAAGGAGAAGGGCGCCCGCCGCGAACGCTGGCAACCCACGCCTTCGCTGGCGGCTTCCCTGGTCGCGCTCCTCCGCAGCCAAGTCCTTCCCGCCCTCGAGCAAGCCCAACCTGGACTGCAGCGCGTCCTGGCCGATGCCCAACAGCGCGGCGCCCAGCCCGAAGTGATCGAGCGGCTCAGCCGCCTCAACCGCTGGAA
>CAMDQP010000024.1 GCA_945906115.1 Opitutus sp. GAS368 | reverse complement strand
CCGCACCTCGGCCTGATGTGCGGCAACTTCACGCCGCCCGTCGCCGGTAAGGAGGCGCTGCTCAATCACGACGAAGTCACCACGGTCTTCCACGAGTTTGGTCACCTGCTCCATCACCTCCTCAGCGAGGTCGAGGTCGAATCCCTCTCCGGCGTGCGCGTCGCCTGGGATTTCGTCGAGCTGCCTTCGCAGATCCTGGAGAACTGGTGCTGGGAGGAAGAGTCCCTCGCCGTCTTCGCCCGCCACCACGAGACCGGTGCGCCGCTGCCGTCCGACCTCCTGGCCAAGCTCGATGCCGCCGCCAACTTCCGCGCCGCCTCGACCTGCATGCGCCAGCTCGCCTTCTCCAAGCTCGACCTCGACCTGCACATCCGCGCCGAGGAGCTCCGCGGTCGCGACCTGGACGCCCATTGGAACGAGGACTTCGCCGACTGGCAGGCCCGGACCACCCGCCGGGGCCCGGCCATGGCCCGCCGCTTCAACCACCTGTTCTCGGACGCCACGGGTTACGCTGCTGGCTATTATTCTTACAAGTGGGCCGAGGCCCTCGAGGCCGACGCCTTCACCCGCTTCCTCAAGGAGGGGGTCCTGAACCCCCAGGTGGGGCGGGAACTGAGGGCCAAGGTGCTCTCCAAGGGTAATTCCGAGCCGGCCGAGACACTCTTCCGGGATTTCATGGGCCGGGATCTCGATCCTGAGGCCCTTTTGGAACGCGACGGGCTGGGCTGAGCCCGCCTCCCCCCGCTAGGTGCCCAGAATCCCGCAATAATTGGGTAACGGTGGCTTATTCCCCTTGCACAAGGGCCTTTTTTCCTATGCGTAAGGCCTTTACAGATGAATCTCCGTAACATCGCAGTCATTGCTCACGTCGACCATGGCAAAACGACCCTGACCGACCGACTTCTTTACCAGTCCGGCATGTTCCGTGCCGAGGACCTCGACAAGCTCGCCGGCGGCCAGCACGGCCTGATCATGGACTCGGGCGACCTCGAGCGCGAACGCGGCATCACGATCACTGCTAAGAACTGCGCGATCAAGTGGACCGACCCTCGCGACAAGAAGGAATATAAGATCAACCTGATCGATACCCCGGGCCACGCCGACTTCGGCGGCGAAGTCGAACGCGTGCTCAACATGGCTGACGGTTGCCTCCTCGTCGTCGACTCCTTCGAAGGCCCGATGCCTCAGACCCGCTTCGTGCTCTCCAAGGCGCTCGCCCTCGGCCTGAAGCCCATCGTCGTCATCAACAAGATCGATAAGTCTTCCGCCCGCCCGGACGCCGTCGTCGACGAAGTCTTCGACTTGCTCGTCGCCCTCGACGCCCCGGAGTCCGCCCTCGATTTCCCGATCATCTACGCTTCCGGCCGCGAAGGTTGGGGTACCCTCGATCGCGCCAAGACCGTGGAAGGTCAGCGCCCGAAGGACCTGATGGACCTCTTCTACACCATCGTCGACAAGATCCCTGAGCCCTACGCCGAAGGTTCCTCCCGCGGCGCCGCCGCCGGCTTCAAGTCCCGCGCCGAGGCTCTCGCCAACCCTCTCCAGATCATGGTGACCGCCATGCTTTACTCCGACTACGTCGGTCGTATCGCCGTCGGCCGCGTGACCGCTGGTAAGATCGCCCCCGGTATGCCTGTCATGATGGTCACCCGTAATGGTGAACAGTTCAAGCAGCGCGTCCTCGAAGTCGAAGTCTTTGAAGCCCTCGGTCGCGTCAAGTCCCAGGAAGTCACCGCCGGCGATATCTGTGCCGTCATCGGCCTCGACCACGTTGAAATCGGCGCGACCATCACCGATCTGGAGGACCCCCGTCCCATGACTCCGGTCAGCGTCGACGAGCCCACCGTGACCATGGCCTTCCGCGTCAACGATTCGCCGTTTGCCGGTCGCGATGGTAAGTTCGTCACCGGCCGTCAGGTCGGCGAGCGCCTCATCAAGGAACTCGAAAAGAATGTCGCCCTCCGCGTCGATCGCGTCACGGGGGATGACTCCTGGAAGGTCTCCGGCCGCGGCCTGATGCACCTCGGCGTGCTCATCGAGACGATGCGCCGCGAAGGCTACGAACTCTCTGTGGGCAAGCCCACCGTGATCATGAAGCAGATCAATGGAGTCGAGTGCGAGCCCGTCGAAACCTTGGCTGTCGATTGCCCCGAAGCCTCCCAGAGCGACGTGATGTCCCTCGTCCTCGGGCGTCGTGGCGAGCTCCGCTCGATGGACGCCAAGGCCGGCACCAGCGGCTGGATCCACATGGAATTCAAGGTTCCTTCCCGCGCGCTCTTCGGTCTGCGCACCCTGATGCTCACCACCACTCGTGGCGATGCCGTCATGTACCACAATCTCCTTGGTTATGAGCCGGTCCGCGGCGAAGCCCCTCGCCGTGCCGCTGGCGTGATGATTGGTGGAGAAGGAGGCGCCGTCACGGCCTACTCCCTCGACCGTCTGTACGACCGCGGCGACTTCTTTGTGAAGCCGACCGATGAAATCTACATGGGTCAGGTCGTCGGCGAGCATTGCAAGGACAACGACCTCGAGATCAACCTCGTCATCAACAAGAAGCTCTCGAACGTGCGCGCTTCTGGTTCCGACGATGCGGCCAAGATTAAGCCGATGCGCCAGATGTCCCTTGAGGCCTGTCTCGAATACATCGAGTCCGACGAGATGGTCGAAATCACCCCGAACTTCATCCGCATGCGCAAGCGTTACCTCACGGAAAACGAGCGCAAGCGCTTCGACAAGTAAGCTAGCCCGCGAGGGTCAGTTGAAACCGATGACCGCCATCCGCTAGGATGGCGGTTTTCATTTGCCAGCGTGCCAACGGGAGGCGCGCCGCGACTTTCTCCGGCCATTCCACGAGCACGTTCCAGGGCGACTTCGCTAGGTCCCAGATCAGAAGTTCGTCGAAGGCCTCCGGTTGCGTCAGCCGATAGGCGTCGACGTGGAAGATCTGGCGCTTGCCGTCATAGACGTTGAGCAGGGCGAAGGAGGGGCTGGTGATGTCACCCGTCACGCCCAGGCCGCGGACCAGGCCACGCACGAAGGTCGTCTTGCCCGCTCCAAGGTCACCCTCGAGCGCCAGGACGGTGTCAGGGGGCAATAGCGCCGCGAACGCCTCGGCCGCCCGCTCGGTCTCTTCGCCCGAACGGGTGACGAGACCAGCGGTCCAAGTCGCAAGGTCGGCGGGTGAGCCCATGGGCGCAGTCTTTCGCTGGCTTCATCGTCAGGCAACCCGCAAACAAAAGACCCGGCCGAGTGGCCGGGTCTGGTGAGCGGACTGTTGCGTCGCTTACGAGACGATACCGAGGGGCTTGATGGTCTTCCAGCCGCCGCGGGTGAAGTCGGGACACTGAATAGGCATGCTGCCGTCCTTCACGGACTTGGCGGAGATCTCGAGGATCGCGGACCAATCGGCCGCGTCGTACACGGTCATGTCCGGCGTGATACCCTGACGCAGGCAGTCGAGCATGCGGTAGTTCATCACGAAATCCATGCCGCCGTGGCCGCCGACCTTCTTACCGAGTTCGCCGATCTTCTTGATGAGCGGATGCTGGTTGGCCTTCATGAAGGCGGTGAGTTTTTCCTTCTCGTAGGTCCATTCGTGGCTGCTGTGCTTCACCTTGGGGTCGAGGATGGGGTGCTTGTTGTCCGCATCGACGGCGAGGCGGGCGGGGTAGCCGAAGAACGTGGCCTGGGTACCGCAGAGCGCGTTGATGCGCGAGTAGGGGCGAGGGCTCACGACGTCATGCTGGATCATGATGGTGCGGCCGAGCTGCGTCTTGATAATCGACGTGTTCATGTCACCGCAGACGAACTTCTCATCCTTGTGTTTGCCCTTGTTCGGCTGGTGCTTGTCGCGGAACTGGGTGAGGTTGAATTCGGGAGAGGAGACCGAGACGACGAACTTGAACGCGTCGCCGCGGCCGATGTTCATGTACTGCGCCACCGGGCCGAGGCCGTGCGTGGGGTACAGGTTGCCGTCCATGAAGCGATGGTAGTCGCGGCGCCAGTCGCCTTCGCTGCCAAGGGCCCAGAGGACGCCGCCCGCGAGGTTATGGATGTAAGCGCACTCGGCATGCTTGAGGTCGCCGAAGAAGCCCTGGCGGGCGAGGTTCAGGACAAAGAGCTCTTCCTCGCCGTAGCAGCAGTTCTCGATGATTGCGCAGTGGCGCTGGGTCTTCTCCGACATGTCCACGAGCTGCCAGCACTCGTCGACGGTGACTGCGGGCGAGACCTCGATGAAGACGTGCTTGCCGTGCTCCATGGCCTTAAGCGCCATCGGCACGTGCCACTCCCAAGGGGTGGCCACATAGACGACGTCGATATCATCGCGCGCAACCATCTTTTCCCAGACGTTCTCGTCGCCGAAATACACGGCAGGCTCCTTGCCGGTGATCTTCTTGACGTTAGCGGCGGCGCCCTTGGCGCGGGCTTCGACGATATCGCAGACGGCGACGACTTCGGCGAACGGGATGTTCGCGGCGGAGTTCACGTGACCGCGGCCACGACTAAGGCCGATGACGGCGACGCGGACTTTCTCGGTCGGCTTGGTGGTTAGGTCCCAGACGGGCTTATTGCCGGCCGGGCGGGGACGCGTGGTCGAGATATCGCGCGCGCTCAGGAGCTTGAGGTCGCGAGGGTCGGGCTTGGCTTCGGCGGACGGGACGGCGCTGAGGCCGAGGCCGAGGCCCGCGAGGGCACCGAGTTTGAGGAAGTCGCGACGATGGGAGTTTTCGGGGAGTTTCATGGCGGTGAAGGGGTAGGGTTAGGAAACGATGGGGAGGGGCTTGAGGGTCTTCCAGCCGCCGCGGGTGAAGTCGGGGTAGGCAACCGGGATGCTGCCGTCACGCACGGAACGATCGGAGAGATCGAGGAGCGCGGACCAGGAAGCGGCGTCGTAGACGGTGAAGTCGGGAGTGATGCCTTGGCGGATGCAGTCCAGAAAGCGGTAGTTCATCACGTGGTCCATGCCGCCGTGGCCTCCGACTTTCTTGGCATCAGCCAGCAGCTTGGTGAGCAGTGGATGCATGTTCGCGGCCATGAACTTCTTCAGCTTGTCGCCTTCGTACGTCCAAGAGTGGCTGTTTCGCTTTTCTTTCGAATCCAGCAGCGAGCTCGTGTTATCCACGTCGATTGCCAGGCGGTTAGGGTAGCCAGCGAAGGTTGCGAGCGAGCCACTCAGTAGGTTGCCGCGTGTATAGGGGCGCGGGCTGGTGTTGTCGTGCTGGACGACGATCGTGCGGCCGAGCTCGGTCTTCACGATTGTCGTGCTCATGTCGCCGTTGACGAACTTCTCGTCCTTCGACTGGTCACGGTCCGGTTTTAGTCGTTCGCGCAGCTGGGATAGTCCGAACTCCGGCGAAGAGACCGAAACGGCGTATTTGAAAGCATCGCCGCGACCAATACCCATGTACTGGGAAATCGTGCCGAGGCCGTGGGTGGGGTAGAGGTTGCCCTGGAGGAGTGTCGAATACCGGCGGCGCCAATCGCGGCCAGCGTCGAGGAAGCTCGCTCCGGGCTTGCCGCGCTGGTCGTGGATATAGGCGCACTCGCCGTGCTTGAGGTCGCCGAAGAAGCCTTGGCGCTGGAGGTTCAGGACGAAGAGCTCTTCCTCGCCGTAGCAGCAGTTCTCGAGGATCGGGCAGTGGCGCTGGGTTTTCTCAGAGGCATCGACGAGTTCCCAGCATTCGTCGACCGTCAGGCCGCAGTTCACCTCGACAAAGGCGTGCTTGCCGAGCTCCATGGCGCGGATGGCCATCGGCTTGTGCCATTCCCAGGGTGTGGCGACGTAGACGACGTCGAGGTCATCCCGGGCAACCATTTTTTCCCAGGCGTTCTCGTCGCCGCTGTAGATGGCAGGCATCTTGCCGGTCTTCTTGCGGACCACTTCCGCCTGCGCCTTGGCTCGTTCGTCGAGGATGTCGCAGACCGCGACGACTTCCACGAAAGGCGTGGCGACGCAGGAGGCGACGTGGGCACGGCCGCGGTTGAGGCCGATGATGCCCACACGAATCCTCTCCATGGGCTTGGTCGTGAGATCCCAGACGGGTTTATTGCCGGCGGGCCGAGGGCGGGTCGCGCCGATATCGGCGGCGGCCCGACGCGTCATTTGCGCGGGATCCGGCTTCGCTTCCACAGAAGGAATCGTGCTCAGGCCGAAGCCGAGACCCGCGAGCGCGCCGAGCTTGAGAAAATCGCGACGGTTACCGGGTTCGGGGGCGTTCATGGGGTCTCTTCAAGACAGCAAAGCGGGCCCATGGTTGCAACGGATTTGGCCTGCCACCCTCGTCAAATTACCAGCTTATGAAGCCTTGGGCTCCTTTAATCCCGAAGACCGCCAGATTACGAACGGTATGAGCCATAAAACACGGCAGCAGTGAACGGTCTGGATTGAGGGGATTGAAGCGCACGACGTAGAGCCAGAGCGATGTGATGAAGGCGAAGAGAGCGCTCACCTTTCCTTCTGGTTCGCTGAGGTCGAAATTATGGATCAGCGCGAAGACGAGTGAGCCGACAATCATCAGTGTGAGCAGCTTGCGACCGAATAACTCGCCTGGTGCAACGAAGCCGCGAAAGAGCATTTCTTCGACGATGGAAGCGCCGAGCAGCTGGAAGATGAAAATCGCCGGTAGCACGCTCTGCATCTCGGTGAGTCCCGCGCGCTTCTCGACGGCGGCTTCGGTGATGGTGATCAGGATGGCGCCGGCGGCGGCGACGAAATAGGCACCCGTTGGTGCATACGTCGTTCCGGGCCAGAATTTCTCGGGTTCCCCTGTGATGGTCCGCTTGCGGCGTTCGCGTGCCCAAGCAACGAGCACGAACAGGCCGAGGGCGCAGTAAAGCAGGGCTTTAGCGGCGGTCAGGTCCATGGAATCAGCGCACGCCGAGCACCCAGGCGCGGTAGCCAGGCGAAGCGTAATCGGCGACGAAGCTCAGCCACTGCGGGACGGCGTAAGGGTGGCGGGTGTGGACCCATGCTTCGAGGTCGGCTCCCTTGGCCGCGGCGTATTTGAAGGTCACGCGGAACTCATCCTCGCTCTCGACCTTGCCTTCCCAGGTGTAGTGGGAGCGGATTGGTCCGTCGACCTGCGCGCAAGCGGCGAGCCCTGCCGCCACCGCGTCGGCAGCGAGGCGGTCGGCTTCATCGCGCGAGGGCAGGGTCGTCAGGGCAATGCCGATGGCTTCAGTCATTCGTTTCGCTGTCGGGCTTCAGGTAGCGCGCCGTGATGATCTCGATCAGCATGTCGCGCGCTTCCTGGACGGAGTCGACGTGCACGTAGTAATTGCGATCCTCGGGCGAGACCATACCCCATTCCTGGAAGGCTTCGAAGTTAATGGCGTCCTTCCAGAAGGCCG
The DNA here is from genome assembly GCA_945906115.1 of Opitutus sp. GAS368. Classification (GTDB taxonomy): domain Bacteria; phylum Verrucomicrobiota; class Verrucomicrobiia; order Opitutales; family UBA953; genus UBA953. Next base: position 4,146 of record CAMDQP010000024.1, on the reverse strand, counting down.
ACCCGAAGAGTAGCACCGGGAATTGCTTCTTGGTCTTCTTGGTCTGGATGAGCGTGAGCATCTCGAAGAGCTCGTCCATCGTGCCGAAGCCGCCGGGGAAGGCCACGAGGGCCTTGGCGAGGTAAAGGAACCAATACTTGCGGACGAAGAAGTATTGGAACTCCAGGTCGAGCTCGGGCGTAATGTAGGGATTATGCTCCTGCTCGAAGGGCAGGGCGATGCCGAGGCCGACGGAGCGCCCGCCGGCTTCATGCGCGCCCCGGTTGGCGGCCTCCATGATACCGGGACCCGCACCGGAGCAGATGAGGAAGCGTTGCCACTCCGGGTGTTGGAGCGACCACTTCGTCATCTCGAAGGACAACTCGCGGCAGGCTTCGTAATAAGCCGAGCTGCGCAGGTCGATCTCAGCGACGCGCACGCGGTGCGCGCATTCGGCGTCGTCGCACTTGCCGCTGGCGGCCACCGCCTTGGCTTCCTCCAGACGCTTGCGAGCGACGTCGGGGGGCAAGGTCCGCGCCGATCCGAACATCACGATGGTATTGCGGACGTTGTATTTCTTGAAGCGTACCTGCGGCTCGGTCATCTCCGTGAGCACGCGGATGCCGCGGGCCTGGGGGCTGGCCATGAACTCGGGGTTCAGGTAGGCCCGGGGCGGGGTGGGCCTGAGTTTGCCTTTTTCCGGGCTCATACCCCCATCCTTCCCCTCGGAAGGCCATCTGCCAAGCCGGGAAGCGTGGGGCTTGACACCCTCGATGGGGTGTCCTTGGCTGTTCCTTTAAAGCCATGCATCCGACATATCGCCCGTCTAAGATCTCCCGCGCCCGCAAGTGCGGTTTCCGCGCCCGTTCCAAGACCCCCGGTGGCCGTAAGGTTCTGGCCAAGCGCCGTGCCATCGGCCGCAAGCGCCTCGGCGCTTCCTAATCCCTCATGCGTCTCCCGCGGGAGCGTCGAATTCGCGCCTCGGCCGAGTTCAGCCGCCTCCGCCAAGAAGGCTCGCGACTCGATTGCGGGCCTTTTCTTTTGAATTTTCGCCGGACGGGTGAAAGGGATCCGGCCCGTTTCGCCGTCATCGCCGCTAAGAAGAACCTGCCTCAGGCGGTGGATCGTAACCGAGCGAAACGCCTGGCTCGCGAACTCTTCCGGACGGATGAAGCCGCCTTCCCGCCCGGCTGGGAAGTCGTGCTGGTCATCCGCTCAGGGATGCTGAAGCGCTCCTTGGCCGAGCTCCGTAAGGTCTATGCCGCGGCGGCGGTCCGCATCCTGGCGTCCAAGGCCGGTCCGGCCGCATGAGCGAATCGCCCCCATCCCTCTTGGCGAAACTGGCCTTGGGCTTCGTCCGTTTCTACCAGCGTTTTCTTTCGAAGCTTCTGCATCTGATCCCGGGTTCAGGCTGCCGCTATCATCCGACTTGCTCCTGCTACACCGCCACGGCCCTGACGCGTTTTGGTTTCTTCAAGGGAGGTTGGATGGGCTTCCGCCGAATCTGCCGCTGTCATCCTTGGGGTGGCTCGGGCGTTGACGAGGTGCCGGAGCGTTGAGCCCGTCGTCGGCCGTTTAATTGGCTCGCCCTGAGGTGGCGATTTTCCGACTAATCACCTCGTGAAATCGCTGTTCTTGAAGGTCTTGGGTTCGCGGCAGGGAGGTACGTTGCTCTTGGCTGCGAGTTATGTCCTTCTTGGCACCTTCCTTCGCCTTGGGCTGCTGGTGGCCACGGCCGGCAGCTTATCGTGGGGCCTGCCGACTTTCGCCGCCCTGGCCGTGGGTCTGCTATTCGACGTGTTCATGGCGTGGTTCCTGACCTTGCCGCTGGGCCTACTGAGCGCCGTCTGGCCGGCGTCCTGGTCTGCCTCTCGCTGGCTGCGTCTACCATTACGCGGGGCCTGGATCTTGGGTGCCTTCATCTTTACCTTCTGGAAGAGCTCCGAGATTCTTTTTTGGGAGGAGTTCGGCGTCCGCTTTAACTTCATCGCGGTCGACTACCTCGTCTACACGACCGAGGTGGTGAAGAACATCATGGAGTCCTATAATCTCCCGCTGATCATCGCCACCGTGCTGGCGGTCGCGACCGGGTTGTTCCTGCTCTGGCGCCGTCTGGGATTAGTCCGTCGCTGGGAAGAGGGTGCCGCGGCCGACGCCACGCCGCGCTGGCGCAACTTCGCGGCGCTGCTCGCGCCGCTACTCGCGGTCCTACTCGTCGCCTATTTCGTTGGTCGCCAAGACCTCAAGGATGCCACGACGGCCCATACGTCCATTGCTGAACGCCTCACGGCCGGTCTCCGCCATATGGGCGAGCCGCAACCAAGCTGGGATAATAGCTACGATACCGAAATCGCGAAGAACGGCGAATATGCCTTCCTGGCGGCCTTCTGGGCCAATCAGCTGGAATGGAAGCGCTTCTATCCGTCGCGCCCGGACGCGGTTGCCCAACTCCGCGCGACGCTCCTCGCCCAGGGCGGCGAGTCGGTGAGTACCGACCTCAACAATATCACCCGCCGTATCCAGTCCGCTAAGCCCGCCCGCCGTCTCAACGTGATTCAAATCACGATCGAGAGCCTGAGCGCCGAGTTCGTAGGCTGTTACGGTTCGCCGGATTACGCCGCGAAGAACCTGACGCCCAACCTTGACCGCATCTCTCGCGAGTCGCTCTGGTTCTCCCGTTGCTACGCCGGCGGCACGCGCACCGTGCGTGGGATGGAAGCACTCACGCTATCGATTCCGCCGATTCCGGGACAGTCCGTCCTACGCCGCAAGGGCTGCGAAAATCTCACGACCCTCGGTTCCGTCCTCCGCACGCAGGGTTACGACACCGCTTTCATCTACGGCGGCGACGGCTTTTTCGATAACATGAATTACTTCTTCGGGGCCAACGGCTACCGGGTGGTAGATCTTCCCCGACAGGAGGCCGCTGGTAAGAAGCCGACCTTCGCCAACGCCTGGGGCGCCTGCGATGAGGATGCCTTCGCCTGGTCGATCGAGGAAGCCGATAAGGCTCACGCGGCTGGTAAGCCCTTCCATCACTTCGTGATGACGACTTCGAACCACCGTCCATACACGTGGCCGGCGGGCAAGATTGACCCGAAGCTCATCAACCGCGAGGGCGGGGTGGCTTATACGGATTATGCGATTGGCGCATTCCTCAAGGCCGCGCAGGACAAGCCTTGGTTCAAGGATACGGTCTTCGTCATCGTATCCGACCATTGCGCCTCGGTCGCCGGTAAGCGTGAACTCGAGATCCGGAAATACGAGATCCCGCTCTTCGTCTGGTCTCCCGGCAATATCGCCCCACGTAAGTTCGATACGATGATGAGCCAGATTGATACCGCGCCCACGGTGCTCGGACTCCTCGGTACAAACTACCTTTCCCGCTTCGTCGGCAGCGATGCGCTCAGCCCGAATTTCCGTCCTCGCACGTTCATCAGTAACTACCAGAAGGTCGCCGTACTGCGTCCGGACGGATTGCTGACGGTGCTCAAGCCCGTCCGCCAAGCGGTGCAATATAAGGCCGACCTCGCCACCGGCGCACTGACTCCCGTGGCTTCACCGGATACCGCCGCGGTGGATGAGGCGATTATCCACTACCAAGGTACCGACGACCTCTTCAATCATGGCGGACTCCAAAATCCCGAACGTTAACCGCCCCTCGGTGGCCCTTCCGGCGCTTGTCCTCGCGGGCATTATTGGCTTCTTCGGTTTCCATGGGACGGGCGGCGAGTGGCTCGACTTCCAAGTCCAGTCTTGGTTCTGGAATGGGAGCGATTGGCTGATACCGAAGGATGCTGGCTGGTTCCATAGCCTCGCCTATGACGGACCGAAGGTGGGGCTCATTTTATTCGCGGTGGGGTTACTCTGGGCGATCGCCTTCCCCGCGCTCTCACCGTCTTGGCTGGGACGCCGCCGGGCGATCTATCTTTTCCTCGCGATGGCGACGATTGCCCTCACGTGCACGCAGCTGCGCGATGTCACCCAGATGGCCACTCCGCGGGCACTGAAGGTCTATGGTGCCGTCCCGCCGAACGCATGGGAGCACCTCCTTTTATTCGACACCAAGCCGATGGGTTATCCCAGTAATGCCTTTCCTGCCGGGCACGCTAGCGGAGGCTTCGCATTGCTGTCCTTGGCTTTCGCCTGGGGGACGGCCTCCGCCCG